>JBBRFY010000125.1:0-13385 GCA_038241205.1 Cytophagales bacterium | reverse complement strand
TGCTGTTATTGTAATTAACGAGAAAAATATTATCACCTTATGGAATCCTAAAACCGAAGAAATATTTGGGTGGAAAGCCGAAGAAGTGTTAGGACTAGATTTAACCAATACCATCGTTCCGCCTCAAAATCGCGAAGCGCACAGGGAAGGAATGAAACGCTTTTTAAAAACAGGCGAAGCACGTGTTTTAAATAAAACAATAGAACTTTCTGCACTTAATAAAGCAGGTAAAGAGTTTCCCATATCCCTCACGGTTTCGCAAGCCGCGCAGCAGGGAAATAAATTATTTATTGCATTTCTAAGGGACATCACGCTTGAAAAGCAGAACAAAGGAGAATTAATTGTTAAAACACAGCAACTGGAAGAAATGAATCAATTGCTTGAATTCAAAAACAAGCAGTTAGAAAATACCAATGTTGAACTTGCATCATTCAGTTATGTTGCCAGCCACGATTTAAAAGAACCCTTGCGAAAAATTCAGACATTCAGCAGCCGAATTATTGAAACAGAAAATTTTTCTGACAAGACACTAGACTATTTTAATCGTATAATTTCAGCGGGAGCGCGAATGCAAAATCTCATTGACTCTTTGCTTGATTTTTCACGTGTAAATTCAGCTGAATTGAATTTTGAACCATGCGATTTAAATACGATGGTTGAAGAATCAAAAAACGACTTGCACATAAGCATCAGTGAAAAAGAAGCCATCATTGAACATGAAAATCTTCCGGTAATAATGGCAGTGTGTATTCAAATTTCTCAACTCATAACCAACCTGCTTGACAATGCTATTAAATACAGCCGCTCAGGAATAAAACCGATCATCAAAATTACTTCATCAATTGTGGAAGGAAAAACAATTGAACATAGTTCAGCAAACAAACAAACGAAATATTACGCAATACAATTTGCAGACAACGGAATTGGTTTTGAACAAGAATATGCAAATAAAATCTTTGAACTCTTTCAGCGGCTTCATGGAAAGAATGAATATTCAGGAACAGGTATTGGTTTAGGCATTGTCAAAAAAATTGTAACCAATCACAATGGGTTTATAATAGCAGAAGGAAAACTTAATGAAGGTTCAACATTCACTATATACATACCAACAGCATGAACAGAATATTCTTAATTGATGATGACGAAGACGACCAACTTATGTTTAAAGAAGTCATTGCATCTATAAATCCAACACTGGTTTGCGACACAGCAACAAACGGAAAAATTGCATTAGATAAATTAAAGGTAATTACCGATTTACCAGACCTCATTTTTTTAGACTTGAACATGCCGATTATGAATGGCTTTGATTTTCTCGTTTGCGTCAAAAAAGAAATCCAGTTAAGTAAAATTCCTGTTGGAATTTTCAGCACGTCAAATAGTGCGCGTGATAAAGCATTAGCACAAGAGTTGGGAGCAAGGTTCTTTCTCACAAAGCCGAGTGATGTCAAAATATTCTGTACAAGAGTGCAACAAGTTCTTTCCTCAGACTTTTCAACTGAAGAATTTATATCAATTACATAATGACACCACTTAAGTCCAATGACTTTGTTTGTAGCTAAGCATTCCATCACAACGTGCCTTGTGAGTATAACCAGCAATTAACTCCTTCACCCTTTTTTACGATAAGTTGTAAATGGTTGCTGGCAGAACCTGATGCCTGCACCCGTGGATACCTTCTCTGACTTTCCCCCCAAAACATGTTGAAATATTTATCGCTGTACCTCGGGGCGCATGAGGAAAGTTTAGCTGACCCCTATAAGATGCAACCTGAAACATTAAGTGTGCGCTCAGTCATAGAATAACGCAGCGCTTCTTTCACCAAAACCGTTCAACCGAAATTTAAAACCTCAATCCGAGAGCAGATTCTTATTGCGACTTATCTTGGTAATATAACATGAAAGACGGAGCCTTCATCAGGGGTTGAAGTGGCGTAAATATGACCTTCGTGATTTTGCACCACTTTTTTACATAAAGCCAACCCTACCCCTGTGCCTGAATATTTACCGCGACCATGAAGACGTTGAAAAATGGCAAATATCTTTTCGGCATATTCCTGTTGAAAACCAATACTGTTCTTCGATAGCGATAGGCTGATTTTCCATTTAAATAATTTTAAATTCGAATATAGTTGAACTTACATTATTTTATTCAAGACGTAAAAAAAAATTATAATGAAGACGCGTAAGATGAAAAGCGAACTCGAAACCGGACTGTAACGCTGCTTCTCCATCGATGACGTTCCGCTTCGTTGATTAGTCGCATCCGCCTGAATTACCTTCACCATTTCACGTGTAAGCCTCCTTGTCATTCTGCTATCAGCATATTAAAAACACTGCCCGAAATAGCAAACAGTTCACCCTACTTTGATGGGGAGCAAGACGCCTTGTTTCAAAGTCTTTTGCAACGTGAATTTATAGGAGAGTTGGTAAGTGAAAACTTGATTTCATCCGTAAACTAAAGATGATTATGGAGGAAAATAGTCTGATCATAGCGGGAAACAACGAAATATTTTATCAACAAAATCGTATGAAATAAATGATGCCCCCTCAGAGTCACTCGAAGAGGACTCTGAGGAATCGAAGCAGTGCGTTTCGTTACTGTTCCCGTGAAATCTACTATAATCGGATGGGAAGTAGCTCTCAGGCTTCACACATTTAAAGATTAAGCATGCATCGGAGCTTCGGTCGCATCAGAGTCCTCTGCGAGTGACTCTGATGGGGAGTATGATTCGTGTTGCGCTGGTATTATTTTCGTTGTTGATGAATTTAGGTCAGGGTTGCTTTGCTCAGCGTGAGGCAAGTGTATGTTATTTTGATTATAGTGTATCTTCACGTCAGACAATTACTGCATTACCTGTTAGCATAAATAAAAATGGGCTGGATATGTTAGCGGATCATGGTTTTTTTGTCTGCAACATTCTACTGTCATGAAAAAAACGATATTCTTCGATATTATCCTGGTAAGGATTACTTTTAATGCTAAGGATAACTTAAAAGTAGAATTACTTAACATTTTCGCCTTTGCCGTGAAAACTGAACTTTATCCATAAGGAATAGGGAAAATGCTATCACGGGCAATAATGGTTACTGCATATAAAGTTGCTTCTGACATAGAAGTCATTTCTCTTTTAGATATAAGGAGAACCTTCCTTCTATAATCGTGGCGAAAAACCTCGAATCGTTCAACGCTTACTATTATACACCCGAATTAGTTTGCCGTCCTTTTCATCGGAGAGTAAATAGAGTTGACCTCCGGGTGAAACAATCGCTTTTCTTAACCTCACACGGTCGTTGATAAAAAGTTCTTCAGCGCTAATGATTTGATCGTTATCAACCACCATTCTCCACAAACTTCCTTTGCTCAATCCGGGCACAAAAAGGTTACCGTTCCACTGCGGAAACTCAGTACCTGAATAAAAAGTCAATCCGGTTGGCGCTACGGTATGATCCCAAAAGTATAGCGGATTCGTAAATGTGGCACCGGGCATCACCGTTGGTTTATAATCCGTTCGATAGTTTCCAGTAGTAACGTTCGGCCAACCATAATTTGCTCCCGGCTTCAGAATGTTCAACTCATCTCCTTGAGTAGTTCCATGCTCACTAAACCACAGGGCACCGGTCACCGGGTGAATTGTTAGGCCCTGCGTTGCACGAATACCAATCGCATATAGTCCTTTAATCGCACCGGATCCAAAAATTGGATTGTCTTTTGGAATGCTACCATCCGGATTGATACGAATAACTTTTCCACGTTTGTCTTTTACATCTTGCGCAACCGGAACCTTAGGGTTCATGTATTCAAAAAAGTTACGTTCACCTGTGGTGATGTATAGCTTGCCATCGCTGCCGAAGGTCATGCCACCGCCATAGTGAAATAATCCGTGCACATAGGGTTCGGCTACAAAGAGCGTTTCAATTTCTTTCAGTTGATTATCCATCAACTTTCCACGAATAACTTTGGTAGCACTGGCACGTACTTCATTTTCGGCAGCATAGGAAAGATATAGGTATTTGTTTTTATCAAAGTGCGGATCTAGCAGCACTTGAAACCAACCCGCATTGAAGCTTTCGGTTTGTCCGTGCAGATTTTTTGGAAAAATACCTTTTTGAAATTTCGTACTATCAATTAACACATCCCTGGCGACATCTTTTGGTAGTCCAAGGATTACCTTGCGTTCTTTAGTTTCCAAATTCACACGAAGGAGTGTTCCATCTTTTTCAACAATAAGCACATCATGTTCTGAAAGGAAGGCCATGCTCCAAGGCTTATTGAGTCCGGTCAACACAATTTCCTTTACTGGTTTTGGCGTGAACTCTTCCGCCTTTTTAGGAATTGGTTCTGCGGAGGTTGCCTTGCCAACAATTTTCCATTCACCAAGAATTTTTTTTAATAGCAGTAGATCGTGATACCGATTACCGAAACTGGGAATGTCAATCTCCAATTTGGCGTAAGCCACATCTTTTACAATGTCTATGCTCGTAATCTTTGATGGCCGGTTGTTGAACGTGCCCGGAGCCCTGCGACCATAAAGCGATGTATACTTTTCAGAGGTCATATGAAAAGCCGAATCAGTACCATTGTAAAGAAACATCCGTGTGCCCGGATAGAAAGCCTTTTCTATTGAGTCGGGATAGTTGTACTGCGTGCCAATAATAAATTGGTTAAGTGTCTTTGTAATCAGTTGGTGATCTGTCTGAGCAACAACCGGATGGGTACTCATCATGATGAAGAGTGCGAGTAATTTGATTTTCATTGAATGAATTTGTTTATACCTACAAGGTTAAGGTTAGGGCTATCAACAAGTCAATTCAGGTAAGAGCAAAGGATTCCAAAATGATCATTCTGGAGTAGTTCGTGAATTAATTTAGCTGTTGCCGGGCTTTTCGGTACTCGGAAGGTGTGGCGTTGGTAATCTTTTTGAAGGCATCGAAGAATGATGACTTTGAATTAAACCCTGCTTCAAATCCGATGCCTTCCAACGATAGTTCATTTCTGGTTTGAATGAGTTGCATCGCTTCCTTCACTCTAAACTCCTTAATGTATTGGGCAAATCCATGTTTGTACTCTTCATTCAAAAGTTTAGACAACATATGCTTAGACAAACCAGCTTGTATCGCCAAGTCGTCAAGTTTCAGTTTTTGATTGATGTACGGCTTCTGCGAATGCATGAGTGCGTTGAGTTCATTCAGTTTTGCCGAAGCATTTTCAAGTGGTTGATCGGCAGACTTCGGTGTGAAAAATTTGCTGGAGAGCAACATTCTGCCGAGGAGAATATACAAGGTAAAGGAAAAGATGAGCGAACCCCAGAGGTAAGTGAATAAACCATAGAGTGCCATTTGGTAAGTCAAATTGATAAAGAGCATAGCAAAGGTAACGATGGCCAAATGCTGCTGCAGTCTGGTCATTGTTGAGGGCTTCAATATTACCGACTTAAGCATTTTAATAGCGTGATATAAACCGAGCAAGGTGAATACCGCCCAGATGGAATAGATACCATAAACGATGTAGCCATTCCAAACGCCTGGGTTTGTTCGATACGGATAGATGATGCCGATAGTTACTACACTCACCAGAAGCATCATTAGCAGAATTGCGTCCCTTGTTTGTATTTTCTGATAGTGCTGATGAAGTGCTTTGGTATACAGATAAAAGAAAGGCCCGATAAAGACACAGGCAGAAAGCCCAACTTGAAGGATGAGTAAGTCTACATTCCCTTCAAAATAATAATAGACAGATTTGCCAATCCGTAAACTTAATGCTAATAACAGACCGCCCAGGTAGGCATTGGCAGCTTTATTCTGATTGCTAAAAACCAAAAAAATACCAATCAATAATCCGTTGATTACTCCCAGGCTAGAGAGCAGAAAAAGAACTGACATTTTGAGAGGTTATGATGAGGTGATAAAAATAGGTAAAGATTCCTTGTATCTATCATCCGCTTTAGCCTTAGGGTTGAGTTGGGAAATTATAGTCATAAAAGAGTTTGGGGAAATGGATATTTGGACAAGTAAGCAAAACAAAGAAACGGCAGCCGGTAACAATGTCTATGCAATTGCTGGGAGAAACCCTTTTAGAAATCTTATTTCAGTACTATCGCTAACAGTATAGCATATCGGAACCGTTGTAATGGATAGGTATGCTACTAGGATCGTTAAGTCTACCACTGCTTGTCTATCTCCTCAAGTGTTTTGCCTTTTGTTTCCGGGATAAACAAGACTGTTGAACCAATCATCAGGGCGGCCATAAACGAAAGTATTCCGAACGTCAGTCCACCTCCGAAATTTTGCAATACATAAGGAAAAAAAAGAACGACTAAAAAATTCATCAGCCAGTTCGTGAACACTGCGATGGATATGGTCATGCCCCTGATTTTACTGGGAAACATTTCAGATAATAACACCCAGAATGTTGGGCCAATGCACGCGGCAAAAAATCCGATGAATAGTAGAATCAATATGAGGCCATACAAACCTTGTACGAAATCAAAAAAGAATCCAAGACGGAGCAACAGCAACGATAGCGACATGCCAATTGCGCCTGCAATGTATAATGGTTTACGCCCGATTTTATCGATTGTAAAAATAGCAATGAAGGTAAAAGCAAAATTGATAAACCCGATAATGAATGTTTAAACTCTGGAAAAAACTTTTTGGCTAAAACAAACAACAGCCCCCTCAGAGTCACTCGAAGAGGACTCTGAGGAATCGAAGCAGTGCGTTTCGTTACTGTTCCCGTGAAATCTACTATAATCGGATGGGAAGTGACTCTCAGGCTTCACACATTTAAAGATTAGGCAATGCTGCCTCGAAGCTTCGGTCGCATCAGAGTCCTCTGCGAGTGACTCTGATGGGGAGTAATATTAGTAGGGAACGACTACATACTCAGTTCCAATTGGCCTCTTTTTATTTAATGACTATTAATAGACCATAAAAAAATCGCAAACCACAATGATTAGAATTTCTAATGAAAATTAACCCATTAAATGGTCAGCTAGCTGTAAAGATGAGCGTTTGAAAATTGAATTCGTCCTGAGTTATATTATTTAAATGTGGTGCATTCGTTAGTTAAATAGTAATGAGTGTCATATACGCGACCTTTTTCATCAGACCGCGAAAGCCATTTATGCGTTAGCTTTGTTATTGTATTACATTCAAAAACATTGACCATGAATAAAAATAACGCGTACCTATTGCCAATCTTGTTGCTTATTTTGTGCACAGCATGTCAGGCGCAGAAGCAAAAAAGTCAAAACGAAATTATAAAAGTAAATCTTGCTGCGCCAAACGGTAAGGCCATCGCTGCTTTTGCGGAAGGATGTTTTTGGTGCTCGGAACATATTTTTGAAGCAGTAGTTGGTGTTGATTCTGCTGTATCGGGTTATGCCGGAGGGAAGACAACATATCCTACCTACGAATCTGTAAACACGGAAACAACAGGGCATGCGGAAACGGTGTTGGTTTATTATGATCCAAAAATTATTAGTTATGCTGAATTGGTAAAGGTATTTTTTGCGTCACATGATCCTACAACACCAAATCAACAAGGGCCGGATAGAGGTTCTTCCTATCGTTCCATTTTATTTTATTTAACTCCGGCCGAGGAGGCAATTGCCAAAAAATCGTTGAAGGATGTTTCGGATTCTGGCGTTTTTAAAAAAAGCATTGTTTCAGAAATAAAAAAACTTGATGCATTCTATCGTGCAGAAGGTTATCATCAAGATTACATTGAGCACAATCCTCAAAGTTCGTATGTCAAAGGAGTATCGATTCCCCGTTTTCAATCATTCAAAAAAACCTATAAAGGAAATTTGAAATAGAAAGATTTAGCAGGAGAATATCGTTTAATAGAAAAAGCACACAAAATTAATTGTGTGCTTTTTTTGAGTAACGATGAGAGAACGTTAATTCAATCAGCACATAAAGTTTAAACCAATTCAGCGTCAGAAGTAATCTTTACTTTTAAGGCTTTTGAAATGATGCAATTCTGTTCCGCACCTTTTGTGATCTCTTCAAATTTGTCTAAGGTAATGTTTGGTATGCTTCCCTTAATGGAGAGATGAACGCCCGTGATATCAAGACCTTCCATCGTAACAGTTGCAACGGTATCGAGAGCATTAGCAGTAAAACCAGCCTCACCAAGAATCATGCTTATTGCCATCGTAAAGCAACCTGCGTGAGCTGCTGCAAGTAATTCTTCGGGATTTGTTCCTGTTCCATCTTCGAATCGAGTCTTAAAAGAATATTGTGTTTTATCGAGAACGGTACTTTGTGTAGAGAGATTACCTTTTCCGGTTTTCAAATCTCCTTCCCAATGTGCTGAGGCTGTGCGTTTCATCGTTTGTGTTTTTATTGTTTAAGAATCGTTAACGCCAAATACAGATAATGGTTCTTTTCAACCAAACTTTTAAGAATATACTTTCAATAATTATGTTAGATGTTGCAATCAACTGTAACACCGACAGAAAAATATTGAAAAAAATTCAGCGCACTATGAACATTTTCTGAAACCGCGTGTTCCTAACGGTAAATCTAACCAACAAAAATCATGGTCAAAAAAATAGCCGCCTCTGCATTTGTTATGTTATTATTAACAAGTTGTGCACTTCACTTTGGTGAATTGCAAAGTAGTGTATCGCTTAACCAAGCGAACTTCAAAATATTAAAAACTGCTTCGGGTTCGGCACAAACGAAAGTTGTTTTTGGTATTGGCGGTTTAAAGCAAGAAGCGTTAGTAGCAGAAGCACGAAAAGATCTCACAACAAAAGCAAATCTTACCGAGGGACAAGTATTGGCCAACCTAACAATGGATTATAAGACTACGTTTTATCCACCGTACATACCGGTTATATTGATTCAAAAAGTAACCATCACTGCTGATATTGTTGAATTTAACAGGTGAGTGAAATAGATATTGTTTCAATGAATCTTATATCATTGACGCATTTTAATTTTACTTTCTCCCTGTTTTGAGTTTAGCATTTGTTTCTCGAATAGCAATGGCAGGAAGCGTTTCTTCGTTTTGTTTTAATAGGCTATCACTATTTCGCGATGATGCTTTATCATATTTCGCAATGCCCATGAGATGGCTTTGGTGATCAGAATATGGTTGTCGCTTTTCAGTCTTTCTATAGTATCAATAGCACATGCGCCAAGTTGCAGGGAAATGTGATTTCGAAGTGGAGCGCACAACATCACAACGGAAGCCCTGCGCTTGTTAATATTTTTGCTAGAGGACATTTCTTCACCATCGGTTCCCAATCTTACCACTGATTTTCGATTTCGGTCAACGTGTATTTGCTGGTGCACAATGTATCAATCTCTGCCCAGCCTTCAAGCTCATTCAACCAACTGTCAAAAAAGCTTTGGGTTAAATTGACATTGTTCTTTTGTAGCATAGTACAATAAATTCCGGCCATGCATTTCTCCGTTGACGAATCTGCTTTTATAAGCGAGCTAAGTAGGCTAGCGAAATTGGTAGATGTTAATTCCGGATGATTCTTCATCCAGCCTTTCGCAATTAATCTTAGTAAAGGAACAGTAATGGGATAGCGAGGATGAGTTGTACCCAGGTAGTTGTCTAAATCAGTATGCTTGGTTTTCTTGCCTGAATTCTTTTTGATCGATTCTAAAATTTCTTCATAATGTTTATTTTTCATACCTAAAGGAATTCAGTACTTTTAAAATCGTTAACTTTTAAATGTATCAGTTTTTGAATCGTTTTGCTATTCAGTTCATCCGCATGTTTTCGGTTTCTTTACTTTTTCTGGTGTCAACATCTGTTGCACAGCAGAAAGATTTTCGCAAGGAAGCAGCGTTGTTAAAAAACGTGATTGTACAACAGCATTATCATCCTAAAGAAATTAACGATTCATTCTCGCAGGAGTTTTTTGATCGGCTATTCAACGCGCTCGATCCGGATAAAATTATTTTCGTGGAAACCGATTTAAATCCTTTGCAATCGTATCGAATACTGCTTGATGATGAGTTTAATAATAAGCAATGGTATTTTTTAAACCTGCTAACTTCTACCTATCGCAAGAGTTTAGAGCGATCAGAAAGGTATGTTGAGCAATTATCAGAATCACCTGTTAATGGAAAAATAAAAGAATACCTAACGAGCGATACGCTGCATTGGCCTGCCACAGAAATTGCATTGAAAGAGAAGTGCAGATTGTGGTTGAAGTCCTCATTACTCGATCGGTTAGTGAGTATGCACGAACTGGATTCTTCAAACCATTCTCAGTTCTTCGATCAAAATGAATTGACAGCACGCATGCGCGTAAAGGCAGCAGAACTTAGAAGTATTCGTAGAATACTAAAACATCAATCAGGATTTGAAAACTATGTAGCCTCCATTTATTTCGGAACGTTTGCTTCGATGTTCGATCCGCACAGTTCCTATCTGTCCACTACAGAGATGGAGAATTTTCTTTCATCACTCAGCACGGAAGGATATTACTTTGGTGTAACGCTAGATGAGAATGATCGAGGTGATGTTATTATCGCTGCTCTCGCTCCTGGTGGTTCCGCATGGAAGTCAGGTGAGTTTCACACGGGTGATGTTTTGTTAGCCCTTACGTGGCAAGGACAAGAACGGATCGATCTTGCGGGTGTGTTCGTAGAAGAAGTAAATCAATTGTTAGAAGATGCCAATCATAACGCAATCGAATTTACCTTGAAAATGGCCGGAGGAATTCAAAAGGCAATTTCTTTGCGTAAGGAAAAAATTTCGGTGGAAGATGATTTCGTTCGCAGTTATATTCTTTCCGGAAAAAATAAGATAGGCTATATAAATTTACCTGATTTTTATACGAAGTGGGGAGAAGAATCGGAAGGGTCGAGATGCGCGAGTGATGTGGCAAAAGAAATTATAAAATTGAAAAGAGAAAACATTGATGGAATTATTTTAGATGTTCGCTTTAATGGTGGAGGTTCGTTGCAAGAGGCAATGGCGTTGGCTGGAATTTTTATTGATGAAGGTGCGCTGGGTATTCTTCGTGATAGAAAACAATATGAAACAGCGGTAAAAGACATGAACCGCGGAACGGTTTACGATGGCCCATTGGTACTTATGGTAAACGGGCAAAGTGCTTCTGCTTCCGAATTTCTAGCGGCTGCGTTGCAAGACTATAATCGAGGAGTTATTATCGGTAGCCGTACGTATGGAAAGGCAACAGCGCAGAATTTTTTTCCGCTCAACCCAAATCAAAAAGAAGAGCCATCGTTGGAATCGTTGAAAGCAGGAGTAGGTTTTACAACAATTACTACAGACAAAATTTACAGAGTTACGGGCAATACAGCACAAAGCATTGGTATCACGCCCGATATTATTCTTCCTGATTTTTATGATGTTGTAATGACGCGTGAAAGTATGTTGCCGTATGTTTTGCCTGCCGATTCTGTTCATCGTATTGTCTATTATAAACCGAAACCACCGTTGCCAAGACAAGCGTTAAAAAATCAAAGTGCTGTTAGAGTATCTTCGAATGCTTCCTTTAAAATCGTTGTGGAAACATCTGCATGGCTTAAAGAAAAATTAGCGGAGCAAGATGAACCGGTGCTGTTACAATGGGATGCTTTTCTGAAGAAATCAAATGAAGATCGGCAGCGTTATAAAAAAATTAGGAATTTTCTTACAGTTCAAACCAAAGCGTTTGATGTTTCGAATGGTAAGGTGGATCTTCAGCGTATCAATGCAGACGAGTATGCTCAACAATTTAACAAACGTTGGATTGAAAGATTGCAAACCGATCAATATGTTGAGGAGGCTTTCAATGTTGTCTGTGATTATATCGAATTGAAAAAGAAAAGTAATAAATAATATGGTGAACAAAATCGTTATGGTGCTGATGTTGTGTGTACGATCATTGAGTTCTTATTCTCAATCCGGAGATTCACCGGTTGACCACATGTCTTTTTTTACAACACGCGAGGGCGAGCTTTCTAAAAAATACCTTAGCTACATGAGTGAAGCTGCACATGGAAATAGTGCACGAAAAATTGAAAAGAAGCGACAGGAAATTATTCTGGAGATCCGTCAGTCGTTGAATGAAGCCAATCGTCTTCGTCCGTATAAAGGTGATGCTAGTTTGCGCGATGCTTACAAAAATTACTGGGATATTTTGCTGAAGGTATTTAATGAAGATTATGGAAAGATTGTAAACATGGAAGAGATAGCCGAACAATCTTATGATGCTATGGAAGCGTACTTACTGGCGCAGGAAAAAGCAGAAGATGTGTTGCATCAGGCTCATAAGAATGTAGAAATTTCGTATGAAGATTTTGCCACGCGCAACAACATCCGACTGATTGAAACAGATACTAAAATCTCAAAGAAAATGCGACAGGTAGGGGAGGTCAATCATTATTATCACGAGCTCTACCTTATCTTTTTTAAAAGCTACAAACAAGAAGCGTACGTAATTGATGCCTATAACCGAAAAGATATTAACAGCGTGGAGCAAAACAACGGCACACTAGTCCGTTTTGCCGAAGAAGGACTTTCCCGGCTGGACACGGTAAAAACATTTAGAGGAGATGGTTCACTTATAAATAATTGCAGAAAGGTATTGGCGTTTCATAAACTGGAAGCGGAGAAATACATTCCCGGCATGAGCGATTATCTTTTAAAATCAGACGAGTTTGGAAAGATAAAAAAATCATATGAGGCCAAGTCACCCGCCAAAAGAACACAAATCGATATTGATGCGTACAACAAAGCCTTGAATGAAATGAACGAAGCTGGCAACAAATCCAACGGTGCATCACAAGCGCGAGATTCAGGAAGTAAAAAGGTATTAGACGGTTGGAATCAGGCAGTGAAAAATTTTATGGAGCATTATGTGCCCAGAGGCAAATAGACTTAATAGCACAGATGAATAAATTTTTTATCTCTAACCTTTCGCTATTTTTGCAGCGCTAACACTCGCGAAGGCGCAAGCACTTATAGGCTCCGTATTTCAATGGATAGAATTTCAGATTCCGATTCTGAAGATGCAGGTTCGATTCCTGCCGGGGCCACAACCTGAAAAGTAACTATCACTAAAATCCCTTAATTTAAATAGTTAAGGGATTTTTGTTTTTCGATCCAATCAGAAAATACTTCGAACAATCATTTTACTGGTGTGACATTCGTGAGTCAAAATTGTATCAACAACGATGAGTTCTGAATTAGCTTTTACACTAACATTATCAAGCTGGTACACTAGGTGGACATCTTGATTTCAAATGAACACAAACCTATTTTCAACTTTAATTAGGTGTGTCATGAAAAAAACATTCAATCAAATTTTTCTGTTCAGAAAAACAAAATCCGAAGCAATCGGTATGGTTATGATTTACATTCGAATTACGATTGATGGAATTCGAACAGAGTTTTCGCTA
>JBBRFY010000124.1:0-13396 GCA_038241205.1 Cytophagales bacterium | reverse complement strand
GAAGTGTAGAATTGGTGAGTTAGTAGGTTTATAAATTTAATTAAGTCGTGCTTCCTTAAATGTGGAGCACGACTTTTTTATTTTGGGAATAGGTCATGAATCTCTCAAATGGAATGCTAGTTTACTTGGGCGCATGCTAGTTTGTCTCATCAGGGCTAAAGCCCAAACTATTTTTTAGTGAAAAACCAGGTCCTTAAGGACGTGGTTATTGCCAGATTATAGAGAGGGCTTTAGCCCTGACTTCTAATCGACTGTTACAATTTTGAATGCACCGCTTTACTTTTCGAAAGACGAATCTTTCATATGGCGATAAAGCAAAATGAGTTTATCAAAAGCTTTTGTAATGGTGAGTGTGATGGTATCGCTACTCAGATCAACTTCTCCGGGAGAAAAATTTCGGCCGATACTGAAATCATAATACATCCAGTGATCTGATTTTGTAAATTCCCATAGTGAATCGGTTGTTTGAAAAGTCTCAACATTTATTTTGTCGCCCGCTATTTCAATCCAATAACCAATACCTAATCCCGTAAGAAGTTTGAAGAAGGTATTCCGATATTCTTCGTCAATCATTTGCTGTTTAAAATATTCACGATCCTCTTTGCTTCCGCCTTGTTGTCCAACCATCAACCAAAGGCCAACTTCGTTTTGCCTAATAATAATTTGCAGGTTTATGAAATTACTAAGCTTTGCTTGGGGTGAATATATATTCAACTCAGCGTTACTTCTTCCATAACGAATCCACATGGATGAAAGTCGCTGATCTAAGTGATCGCTTGGATTAAGGCTGCTCGTGATGTTGTTGACATCACTACTTTCTCTAAGTTTTAATTTATGTACAGAAGCTTTTATCAGCTCGTGCAGTTGCAGCAGTTTTGTTTTAACAGCCTCTCTCTCAACTTGAATTTCTGGCGTGTTATAAAGCACCTTACTGTTGGCAAAAGCTTGGTAATCTTCTTTTTTAAAAAACTGACTTTTGAATTTAATCGCATCCCAATTAAATCCAGCTGTTGTTAATGCTATGAATTGATTTTTCAGTTTGCGCGATGCAATATCTTTTTGTTTCAGTGATGGAAAGATCAGTTCATATTCTTCAATAATAGATTCCGTCAATGGTTCAGAAAACTCATAGTATCCTGTAAACCACGATTTCAATGCTTCAATTTCTTTAACGTCTGTTACCTTGTAGAATATTTCTTCGCTATCCTTAATTCCTTCCAGCGAAAAATTTCCGGAACCCACAAAAGCCACAGCCTTTCGATATGGTAAATCGAAAATATAAACGTTAGCATGAAAGAAGTTTCGGGTGAAAATATTTAGCGTTATACGATCTTGATAATTTCTCCAGATTCTTCTAAGCACGTGTGGCGATGTTAAAATGTCAAGTCCTGTAACAATTTCTATTTTGCACTTGGGCGATATTCTGCTTCGTATAAAATCGAAACCAGCTTCTGATATGGCCGATGTGGCGATATAACAATGCTCCGCCTGTTGAAGAAGCTTCTCATTAATGAGCGGAACCGCCAGTTTTTTTATGATCATATTTTTTGGAATCGTGATGAAGTTGCGGCATCTATGTCTTTGTGCCATGACGCTAACAAAATTTTATAACACGCACTTTAATAAGCGACAAGACAGTATGTATTTAGACTTTTAGCGCACGTTGGTATTGCAGTATCTTTCATCATATTTAACTGCGAAATTCTTTCTATTAAAAGGTTAGTAAGAGTGTCCAGTCATTACAAATTCATCAATCGTTACTTAAAAGTCATAAGTATTGTCGCCCTGTGCAAAAAGTGAAAATGAAATAAAAAAGAGAATAATATAAATAGTAAATCTCATTATACAAATGCGCTAACGTAGTGTTTGTGCAGTTGCGGAACTTTGAAAAAATAAAGTGCTCCGCTTGACTAAACGTTGAACGAAGAAAAAATTTAAACCTTAAACTGAACCCCGCAGTTGCATAAAGAGTGTTGTGCGTTTGTGCTTATTGTTGTGTCCAATCTTCCAATTTTATTTTACTTATCCTTTTGAAATGATTCGTGTTATTAGTCACCATTGTCAGTTGATGCGTTACTGAAGTCACTCCGATTAAAAGGTCGAAGTCATCAATTGGAGTTCCTGTTTTTTGTAATCTTGCTTTCTCCTTTGCATACAAGTCCAATGAATGAAAAATTGGGAGTATTTGCACACCTGTTAAAAAATCGTCCAATGCTTTTTTATTCTTCTCTGCTTTTTCACTTTTTTCTACTCCAAATTTGAGTTCAGCTAAAGTTATTTCCGAAATAAAACAGTTTTCAGGATTAGCTTTCTCGAACCTTGTTTCAAGGTCAAACCTTCCTTTCATATAGAAGATAGCAATGTTAGATCAATCAGGTATTTTTTCAAGCGATTCAATTTGTCTGGTTGATACTCTGCTGTCCCGGATTTCACCAATTATTTGTTCCGCTGTTTTTTTTGATTCGAAAGCACCAAATGCCTTTCTGAAAGAAGATTTCCTGTTTGTCAAGTCAGCTTTAACTGAAATTGTCAACTTTGAGATAAGGTCAAGCTTGTCGTTAGCGCTTAGATTGTCCAATAGTCCTATGTAGCCTTCAACAATAGTGGTATTCATTTCAGATGTCTTCATAATTCAAATTTAGTTAAAAATGTCTCAGGTATTAAGTCTGTTTTCGGTGGATTTTTGCTCGGTCAGTTCATGACGCACAACTAGACGATAACCGCAAAAGTTGCAGCTTTTCGCAGAGGGTTTAGTTGAGGCTCAGCAATAAAAATCATAAAAGGTATTCTGGCATTTTCTCTGCGGTTTATACCTTTATTTTTGAACTTGCTTTTTCTATTTTTACAATACATTGTTCAATCAGTCGTTTACTTAGATTATGAAAAGGGGATACCTTATTATTCTTTGCAGTTTATTCTTTACACCCTTTGTGGCGAACGCTCAAGATGAGCAACCCGATCAGCAATTTTCTATTGACACTCCCGTGACGCTCGATTTTAAAAAGGAAGAAGAGAAAGAAGAACCCAAAAAGAAGAAGGTAAAGAAGAAAGTATTCTTCGGCATAAAAACGAAGAAGGGATTTACCCGAAAAGGATTTGGTGATCGGGTTACATACGAAACGTTTTACTATTTAAAAAAACAAGATAAACCTCCGGCTTTTGTGCGCGATGTTTATTGGTTCGACTTTACGCGAAAGGAAATAAGAAGAACATCAACCTTCGATCCGCAAAAGGGAGTGTTGTTGCATGGGCCTTATGAGAAGCGACAAGGTGCGAACATATTAGCGAAAGGTATTTTTTATAAAGGCACAAAGCAGGGTCGTTGGATGGAATATAGTCGCGATAGCGTATTAACAAACAAAGAAAAATATTATCGTGGTTGGCCGCGCGAATCAATGGTAAGTTATTACGACCCGCACGAACGAAAACACATGAAGGAAATGACACCCATCGAGTTTGGTGAGAAAGAAGGATTTTATTATTTCTTTCATGACAACGGCCAGCTTGCTGTGCATGGAGAATATAAGTGGGATGAAAAAGTTGGCGACTGGACAGAATATTATCCCACGGGAAAAAGAAAAAAAATTATATCGTACAGCAAAGCACCATTTGATAAAGAATTACTGCCTTACATTAAAGTAGAGTGGAATGATAAAGGCAAAGAGATTTATAGAAATAATAAGATGGTGAAATGATAAATTATCGCGATGTGCAGATGTGACAATGTGCAAATTTATAAATGATGAAGAATTTAATTTTTACATTGACTAATTGAAAATCAATTAATAGCATCTTCAAAATGAACAATCTCTACCTGGTCATTATATTCTAGTTTAACCGATACAATGTCAAAGCGAATGTGGCCTTGCCAGTCAGTTGTAAAAATATATTCTTCTGCGGCCTCAAACATTTTTTTGCCTTTTGAATAATCTACAAAATCTTCTGGTTCGCCATAGGCGGTAGAGCTTCGAGTTTTTACCTCAACAAAGATCAGCCAATTTTCGCGCTGAACAATCAGATCGATCTCGGCATGCTTAAATCGATAATTGCGTTCCACAATGTCGAATCCTTTTGCTTTTAGAAATTCGGCAGCAAGATTTTCGCCTTTGGCTCCGGTTTTGATTTTATCGCTCACAATTAAATTCTTCCTTTGAAATGGAAGTTACGAAGACGAACTTTACAAAAAAAGCACTGCCTTTTTACCTTGCTTGAAGATGTACTAAGTTTCAGACGCCATTACGATTTCATTACCTTTTCCCAATAGACAAAATTACTGCGTCACAATAATTACCTTTAGGTTTATAGAATAATTTTAGTGATGAAAATATCTCGAAGAATATTTATAAAAGATTTATCGGCAGCATCATTGGTGCTAATGGGCGGAAGCGTTCTATCGCTTACTTCTGCTCAGGCCGAATCTTTGAGAAGGAAATCTGTTCTCCGTTTTGTGGTTGCTTCTGATGGCCATTACGGACAAGAAGGAACTGACTTTGATTTGAACTATACCAATATTGTTAAAGGTATTACATCATTTCACAATCAGAACCCAATCGATTTTTGCGTGATCAATGGTGACATTGTTCACGATGAAAAAGATTTTCTTTTACCTGCAAAAAAATTGCTTGATGGACTTCCGGTAAAATATTATGTTACAAGAGGAAATCATGACACGGTAAGTGATGCTCATTGGAATGAAGTTTTTGGCATGCCGTTAAATCATGCGGTTGATCTCGGCAAAAACGTTTTGTTGCTTGGAGATACGTCAAATGAAAAAGGCGAGTTTTTAAGTCCCGATTTGATCTGGCTTAAAACCAAACTAGATTTCTATAAAGACAAGAAGAACATTTTTATTTTCCTTCACATTCCACAAGCCATGTGGACAAAGTGGGCGGTTGATACTCCAGCATTTTTTGAATTGGTAAAGTCATACAAAAATATTAAGGGAGTATTTCATGGACATGAACACGAAGAAGATGGCGTTCGAATGGTAGAGCATATTCCGTATATGTTCGATTCACACTTTGGCGGAAACTGGGGAACGGCCTACAAGGGCTTTCGCGTTGTGGAACTTATGAAAGACCAATCGTTGTTAACCTACATTATGAATCCTACCGAAAAAATTAATCAAGCCACTTTCTGATTTGAATAGTATCATAAACAAGAAGACTAACTTTAGAAGTCTCGGCCTGATCGATTATAAAGAAGCGTGGGATTACCAAACCGAATTGTTTCAGCAAACATTGTCGGTTAAATTAGCAAACCGCGATCGCACGATCAACGATCAACTACCAACTACCAACTATTTAATTTTCTGCGAACATCCACACGTATTTACCTTAGGTAAAAGTGGTGATGCTAATAACCTTTTGCTGCAAGAAGAAATGTTGAAAGCAAAGGGAGCTACCTATTATAATAGTAATCGCGGTGGTGACATCACCTATCATGGCCCGGGTCAGTTAGTGGGTTATCCAATTATCGATTTGGAAAATTTCTTTACGGATATTCATCAATACATGCGGTTGCTGGAAGAATCAATAATCTGCACGCTACGCGATTTTAATATTGAGGCAGGAAGAATTTCTGGTCTTACCGGTGTGTGGATTGATTTTGAGAATAAAACGAACGCGAGAAAAATTTGTGCCCTCGGAGTAAAAACAAGTCGCTGGGTAACCATGCATGGTTTTGCACTAAATGTAAATACTGATTTAGATTTCTTCGATTACATTGTTCCCTGTGGAATTAAAGACAAAGCTGTAACTTCGTTAGCAAAAGAGTTGGGCGCCCCTCAGGATTTTGGTACGGTATCAACAATCTTAAAAGGACATTTCGCGCGACTTTTTGAAATGGAGCTTTACCAGTAATGAAATCCATTACCTATATTTTCTTTTCTGTTTTGCTCATTGCCACCGCAGCATTTTTCTTTTTTAGCCGCGCGGTAGAAGATGGTATTGTCGTGGATTTCTCATCGCGACAAAAAGGTATTTGTTGGGTTGGTGGAAGAGAAGAAGTAACGCTAGCAGAAATAGAAACAGCAAAGAAATGTGGTGTTAACTGGATATCGCAAACACCTTTTGGCTGGCAACGGCAAAAAGATTCTCCTGTTATTGAGTTTCAAAAAGAAGAAAACAAAAACATGTGGTGGGGCGAATCGAATGAAGGTATTCGTATTACTTCTGAGCTTGCTACACAACGTGGAATTAAAAATATGTTGAAGCCTCATCTTTGGGTTCGCGACAGCTGGCCGGGCGATATCAAAATGAAATCGGAAGAAGATTGGAAAACGTGGTTTGATCAATACGCGTTGTTTATTTTACATTATGCAGAACTTGCTGAGAAATTAAAAATTGAAATTCTATGTATCGGTACCGAACTTCATCAATCCATTTCGCACGAATCAGATTGGAGAATACTCATTGCAAAAATCAGAACGACCTATCATGGCAAATTAATTTATGCTGCAAATTTTAATGAGGAGTATGAACACGTAAAGTTTTGGGATGCGTTAGATTACATTGGTGTTCAGGCTTATTTTCCGTTAAGCAAAAAACAAGATGTTTCAGTGCGCGATCTTACAGAAGGATGGAAAGATCATCTTAGTCAAATAGAGAAAATTCAACGAAAGTTTAACAAGCCGGTAATTTTTACGGAGATAGGATATAAGAGCACTAACGATACAGCCATTGAACCTTGGAAGTGGCCAGAAGTATCGGATGTGGAAAAAGCATCTGACCAAGCTCAGGCAAATTGTTATGAAGCATTTTTTTTAGCAACGTGGAATAAGAAATGGTTGGAAGGAGTTTATTTTTGGAAGTGGTATCCACACGGAGCACGCGGACGGTTTGTGCAAGCGGATTTTACACCACAAGGTAAGCCAGCAGAAAAAGTGATGGCCGAATGGTTTTTAAAATAAGAACGTAGAGAAGAATGATTAAAGATATTACGATACTAGAAGTGAAGAACGTAACCATTGCTATTGCACGGAAGAAAAGTATTGACGAACAAGATGAGTGGCAAGTATATTTAATTAATAACAACGACCACGAAATTGAAAACACAATGGTGGCGAGCAATGGTTATGGTTTAAACGATGGAGAAGAACAACGCACTTCCATCTTGCGCCACTTTTTAAAGACCATACCAGCAAATGGTGTATGCTTAATTGAACCAATTGATCCGGCAGTGTTTCATCTCAACAATGAATATTGGGTAAGTTATTATGTAGGTTCTCAAGTTTTTGATAAACGTTTTCTTTTCGTTCCCGATTCTATTAGAGAAGAACACATTTCTTTTATTAAGGAATTAGAGATGGAAGGTGTTTTGCATTCGTAATTTTTTGACTTATTAAGCCTATTAAAAATTATGGATTAATCCCACAAATACATGCGGAATTAATCAATAATTTCTTCTTGACTTAGATGCAATTGTAACTTATTGATAGTTCAATGGAAACAATTTGTTTAGTAAAATCACAATACTAAGAAACTCTATTCTGGTAGCGATTTCAAAAGTTATCATAGCAACCACAGCTCTTAAAATATCCGGATAGGCCACTTTCTTTTTTATAAAAAGAGCTACAGCCAAGCCTGAACAAAAAACTAAAATAACAATTGTGATAACAAAAGAAGTTGATGTATGATCGTAGTCGCTTTCGCACAGCTTAAAGTATAATGTAGCTAAGATGCTGTTAAGAGACAAACCTATTATGGAGTAATAAAAAAGTTTTGTCCATCGCTTTAAATTATTGAAATAGAGTAATAGAATTAAAACAAATACTTCCAATGGTAAAATTAACAGCCATAATGTTGGAAAGGAATTTCTTACCAATTCAATACATCTGCTTAAAAGGAATGCGTACACAGAACAAGCAACGTATAGTGCAAAGATCTCTAATACGAACTTTAGTATTCTTTTATCTATGCTCAAAAGGGCTGATTTAGTCTAATCTTTACTTGGTTCACACTCAAATTTTTGTAACTAGAAAGTTCTGATAGCATTTTATCCATCGTCACTTTATACTCATTACTTTGAGAGTTCCGAACAGATTTTCTACAAATCGTTAAAACGCTTTGATAGAAGGAGTCGTTAAAGAGCACTTCATTACTTCCATTTAAATAACGATTAGTAACATTCTTCAATTCGCCAGTCACCATCGACTTGAAAAATATTATTTAATTCTCTGTTGTCAAGCTTGACGTACAATTTAGAATTCAAAATGTAATAAGTAGCTATTCCTTTTATAACATTGCTTTGTGAGAAGGATATGATTGAGATTACATCTGAGCTTGAAGGCGTAGTTAAGAGGTGATTTAGATTATTTTTGTCAAGTCTTAGTGAGGAGAGATTGATATCGTCATTGCTTCTCGCATTTTCATTCGAAAAGGGAATAGAAAAAGCGTCAGTTTCAACTATATCATTGTTGTCTTTAAAAGTAAGCAAGAATGCATTTGTATTGATATTTATACCTGAATCGTCCACACTTAATATTTCCTTTTCACGCTCACACATGAATAGAGAAAAAATAAGTATACTAGTTAAAAGTAAAAAAGGGATGTTTTTTTTCATGGCAATATTTGTTATTTAAATCCTACTGTTTCGCTTTTCGGATTTCTCGGCTACTCTGTTGTTTTTAGAGGTGGCTTTTCGCTTTCACATACTCCACCAGATAGAAATGGAGTGGTCAACACCTTATGAAATTGGAGACCGGCATGTATTTTTAATTAAAATGAAACGAACAACTGCCTAAACTCACTTACCTCAATTCATAGTTACCGACAAGTCATTGAAATAATTTAGTTAATATTTAAATATAGGTAAAAATCACAAAGATTGATTGAATTAATGGACGTTTTATATCAGGAGACACGAAATGATGCTACAGTTCAGCCGATTTAAAGTTTCGCTTTTTTGAAATTCTATCCTACATTAGTGAAAACGCCATAAGCAAGTCTGCCCTTAAAGCATTTTCGAAACTGAATATCCATCAAACTTTCGTGGCAAAAAACTTAATCCGATGTATATGAACAACGAATTAAAAGACATCCTCTTTCTTGATATTGAAACCGTAGCCAATGTTTACGACTATAATACATTAGACGAGCGATTGAAAACACAATGGTCGCGCAAAGCGAATTTCTTTAAACGCGATACACAACAAAGCGATGAAGAAATTTATAATGAACGTGCTGGTATTTATGCTGAGTTTGGAAAGATAGTATGCATTGTGGTTGGAGGATTTTTTGAAATGGAACACGGCAAAACCGGATTGCGCACAAAAGCATTTTATGGTGATGATGAAAAGAAATTGCTAATGGAATTCAACGCCATGGTTGAGAAGACCAATAACAACGCTTTGAAATTCTGCGCTCACAATGGAAAGGAATTTGATTTCCCTTACCTATGCAGAAGGATGTTGGTAAATGAAGTTAATATTCCGCCAGTGTTAAATTTAATGAGCAAGAAACCGTGGGATGTAGCGCATCTTGACACAATGGAAATGTGGAAGTTTGGAGATTATAAACACTACACCTCGCTCGATTTACTTACCGCCCTTTTCAATATACCTTCCAGTAAAAGCGATATGGACGGAAGTCAGGTAAACGCTACCTACTACCGTGATAACAATCTTGAAAAAATTAAGGATTATTGCGTGCGCGATGTGGAGGTGTTGGCGCAATTGTATTTGAAATTGAAAAGGATAGAAGTTAATCAGCCCATCATTATTCAACATGCCGAGTAAACTAAATGTATAACGATTCATCAACAGGACTAAAGTCCAAACGATACGGGTCATAAGCAATGGTGTAAACCCATTGGTAGGAAACACCAACCTCGAAGTTCTTTCGCCTAAACCATGCTTTACAAAAGTGTAACACTTGAATAAACATAACCAAAAACTTTTGGTTATCTTGAAACCGATTGAGGCACTGTTGGAGAATTGCTTTTCAAAAGAGTTGCTTGCTTTCGATTATTTTGAGGCACGTCTCATTTGTAGGAAAAACAATGAAGTATAGCAATCTTAAAACGTTAAGCCTCCCTCTCCCACCGGAGAGGGCTGGGGTGAGGCTTACACATCAAACAATTATTAGTACAAAAATTAAACAAACGGGAGCAATATTTGAATCCCACATCTTATGAGTAAAAAGAAAAAATCACACGATAAAAAGAAAGACGGTTCAGATCAGCGAACATTTTTAACCACAGCCATTCGAAAATTATTAGAAGAGAATGCAGGCAAGGAATTTACCTTCAAACAAATTATTAAAAAATTAACCCTTAAAAAGAAGGACGACATTAAAATAGCACGGCAAATCTTTGATCAGTTTGCAGAAGATGATTTGCAAAAACCATCGGAGCATAAAAGCGATGTTGGCAACGAATCATCATCTCAAGATTTAACAGGTATTGTTGATCACGTAAGTTCACGGTTCGCATACGTAAGACTCGGCAAAGACATTCCAGATATTTATATCTCCCCTAGAAATCTTGGTTCGGCCGTTGATGGTGACACCGTAAAGCTTAATATATTATCAACCCGACATGGCGAACATCAGGAAGGTAGGGTAACTGAAATTGTAAAACGAAACAGAACAAAATTTGCGGGTAAAATTGAACTCTCAAAAACCTTTGCATTTGTTGTGGCAGATTACAGAAAAATCCATCAAGACTTTTTTGTTTATCTGGAGAATACAAAAGACGCTCGCACGGGAGATAAGGTAGTAGTAGAAGTAATTTCTTGGGGAGATCACGATAAAAAACCGGAAGCGAAAGTTGTTGAGGTATTGGGTAAAGCCGGGGAGAATGAAGCGGAGATACATTCCATCATGGCTGAATTTGATTTACCTTTTCGATTCACAGAAAAATTAGAGGAGGAGTCACATAAAATTCCGGAAGGCATTACGAAGGATGAAATTAAAAAGCGTTGGGATTTTCGTGAGATTACAACGTTTACGATAGATCCAGAAGATGCAAAAGATTTTGACGATGCAATATCGTATCGCAAACTTGATAATGGGTTGCATGAAATTGGAGTTCACATAGCCGATGTTACACATTATGTAAAACCAAATTCTGTTCTCGATCAAGAAGCGTATGATCGCGCTACATCCGTTTACCTTGTTGATCGCACCATACCGATGTTGCCAGAAAAACTTTCGAATGGTTTGTGCTCGCTTCGTCCGAATGAAGACAAGCTAACATTCGCAGCCGTTTTTGAAATGGATGAAGATGGAAATATTAAGAAAGAATGGTTTGGCCGCACTGTCATTCATTCAGATGTTCGATTTAGTTATGAAGATGCGCAATTAATTTTAGAGGAGGGCAAAGGTATTTTAGCAGATGAACTTCGTTTGCTAAACGACATGGCCAAGAAAATTCGGAAAGAGCGATTCAAAAAAGGTGCGGTAAATTTCGAGACAACGGAAGTAAAGTTTAAGCTTGATGAAAAAGGAAAACCCCTTGCGGTAATTCCAAAGATTAGAAAAGATGCTCATAAACTGATTGAAGAATTTATGCTGCTTGCCAATAAGCAAGTGGCCACGTTTGTCTATAATCTTAAAAAGGCAAAAGAGAAAAATACCTTTGTGTATCGTATTCACGATTTGCCAGATCCTGAAAAGGTGCAAAAGTTTTCTGTATTCGCCCGTCAGTTCGGTCATAAAATGAACATCGATGACGCTTCCATTTCAGGTTCGTTGAATAAATTAATGAGTGACATTGAAGGAAAGCCAGAGCAAAATATTCTGGAGCAACTTGCTATTCGCACCATGGCCAAGGCAAAATACTCTACTGATCCAAAGGGTCATTTTGGTTTAGCGTTTCAACATTACACGCATTTCACTTCACCCATTAGAAGATATCCGGATATGATGGTGCATAGAATGTTGCAGCATTATTTAGATGATGGCAAGAGTCTTAATAAAAGTGAGCACGAAGAAAAATGCATTCATTCATCTGAACGCGAAAAACGTGCGGCCGATGCTGAGCGTGCTTCCATTAAATACAAGCAAGTTGAATTTATGGCCTCGGCCGAAAAGAAAGTTTACGAAGGACTTGTATCGGGTGTAACGGAATGGGGAATTTATATTGAGATAGTAGAAACCAAATGCGAAGGTATGATCCGCATGGCCGATATGACGGACGACTTCTATGAGTTCGATGAAAAAAATTATCGGATCGTTGGCAGAAAGTCAAAGAAGATATTTACACTTGGTGATCGCTTTGATGTGCGCGTTAAGAAGACTGACATCGATAAACGATTAATTGATTTAGTGTTTGCCGATCAACCAGAACCATCAGGGTTCGATGTGTTCAGCAGACCTCAGAGAAGTAAAGCAGCTAGCAACAACCGTGGAGGTAGTGGCAGCAAAAAAACCTACCAACGAAGCGGATCGACAAGCAAAAAGAAAAAGCGCTGAGCAGAAATATTATGTATGCTAGTATTAAACATTGGCTGTGCAACGCTGTTAAATTTTAAATTCTGAAAACGCTGACGAAGAAGATGATTACGAAGTATCAAGAGTATATCGAAAAGGAAATAAAAAAACATACATACGGTAAACACCCGGCAACGCTTTACGAACCCATTCGATATTTAATGAACATTGGTGGCAAGCGCATGCGCCCAATGCTCACGTTGCTTTCTTATTCTTTGTTTAAGTCAGATGTTAAAACTGTTGTTCCATACGCGGTGGCCGTGGAAGCGTTTCACAACTTCACTTTAATGCATGATGATATTATGGACAACGCACCGCTTCGCAGAGGTAATGTTACCGTGCATGAAAAATGGAATGTGAATACTGCTATTCTTTCCGGAGATGTAATGCAGGTGAAAGTGTATGATATGCTATTGGGATTGCCTGCAGAAAAATTCAAAACAGTAGTGAGCGCTTTTAATAAATGCGCGACAGAAGTATGTGAAGGTCAGCAATGGGACATGGAGTTTGAAACGAAAGATGTTGTAACCGAAACGCAATACCTTAATATGATCAGACAAAAAACTGCTGTGCTTTTAGGATTTAGTTTGGAGATGGGCGCTATTCTGGCAGATGCTTCTATGGAAGACAGAAAAGCATTGCGCGAATTCGGTACGAACATCGGTATTGGATTTCAGCTGAAAGATGATTTGCTCGATGCGTATGCCGATCCTAAAAAATTTGGTAAGCAAGTGGGTGGTGATATCATATCAAATAAAAAAACATTTTTGCTTATTAAAGCGCTTGATAAGGCAACACCGAAACAGAAGAAAGAATTAAACTTCTGGCTTGCTGAAAAGAAATTAAAAAAGCAAGAGAAGGTAAATGCTGTCAAGGAAGTTTTTGATGCATTAAACATTCCAAAACTAACCGAAAAAAAAATCAATCAATACTTCTCAAAAGGGTTTAGTCAGTTAGAAAAATTA
>JBBRFY010000123.1:0-13554 GCA_038241205.1 Cytophagales bacterium | reverse complement strand
ATTTCTTTTTTGGAAACAAAGGGGGCGTTGCCGGATACGAAAATCATATCATCATGGGCTACTACGATCATCGTCAGCAGAAGGCATACGGTATTTTTAAAGGTACTATTGCTAACGACAACAGTGTTTCGTGGGAAGATTGGACTGATAATATTCACTTCGGTGGTTTAACCTCTGCAATTGTGGCTGAGACCGAAGGTACTAAATACGTTTACATTTCTACCCCTGGAGCAGGTGCATGGCGCAGACCCGTATCGGGCAACGGAGTAACCGTTGCCCCTACAGCACCATCAACCCTCACTGGTATGGCAACCTCAACTTCACAAAACAATTTAATGTGGACTGATAATGCTACCAACGAAACAGGTTTTAAAATAGAACGCAAAGAAGGAACAGGCGCCTTTGAAGTGGTGGGAGCGGTTTCCAATAACACACATACGTATGTAGATGAGCACTTGAAACCCAACACTTCATATACCTATCGTGTAACCGCCTTTAATGCTATTGGGCAATCTACTTACACCAATGAGGTAACCGCAAAAACACAAGCGTTGGCCGCATGTGTAAATGATAACATTGTGACCAATGGTGAGTTTGTTGATAACATCACTCCGTGGATATTGTATAACGATGCAGCCAAGGCGGCCTCCACAGCAGCCGTTGTGAATGACGCTGGCTTTTCAGGAAGCAGTGTAAAGATTGATATCACCAAAGCCGATACAGGTGACGGTGACATTCAATTCTATGCTGCGCTGCCCACCTTACAAAATAACAAAACATATCAAGTTTTTTTCAAGGCAAAAGCCAGTGGTGCGAAACCTATTCGTGTTGGTGTATTAAAAGGAGCAGCCCCATGGACCAATTATCTTTCCTCCGATCTAGATCTCACTACGGATCCGAAAACGTACGGCCCCATTGAATTTACAATGACCGCTACCGATGACGCAGCGCGTTTGGATTTCTTTCTTGGAAAAAACGATATGGCGGTATGGCTTGATTCGGTTGTGGTTCGTGAAAAATGTACAGCATCCAGCAAGCCAGTGGTAGAGTTGATTGCCCCTTCGAACGATGATTTTTTTACTACAGGATCTACTATAATTTTGACTGCTACAGCGGAATCAACAAACGGGAACATTACGAAGGTGGAATTTTTTAATGGCACTACCCTACTGGGCACTGCAACATCATTACCTTATTACTTCGAATGGAAAAATGTGCCGAACGGAACGTATACCTTAAAAGCAAAAGCAACGGATAATACAGGCGAGACCAATGAATCAGCGGTGCACAGTATAAAGGTTGATAAGAAACAAGCGTGCGTTTTTACAAATTTCGTTTCCAATTTTGAATTCGATCAAGGTGTAACCGGATGGAACTTCTACAAAGGAGGAACAACCGCAGGAGAATTTACGATTGATGCAGGCTCGTTGTTATCCGGAAAAAATGCTGCTAACCTAAACATAACCACCGGTGGAACGGCTGATTCTGATATACAATTCTATTCCGTATTCGGTGATATGAAGAAAGGGAAAACATATCAAGTATATTTTAAAGCAAAAGTAGAAACCGACAAGCCCATTCGCGTGGGGGTGTTGATGAATGAAGCTCCGTGGTCAAACTTTCTTGCACAACAAGTTACCTTGACTAAGACCACCACTACCTATGGTCCATACGAATTCACAATGGCCGATGCAAATGATAATTCGCGTCTAGATTTCTTTCTAGGTAGCGATGATATTAATGTGATGCTCGATTCTATTATTGTAAGAGAAAAATGTGAAGAAGTAGTTGATCCTGTATTGGGCGTTAACGATGAGCGGGTGCTTGCGGTAACCTATCCTAATCCTTTAACGGTAAATACGCCATTAAATATTAAGCTAAACGAACCAGTATTTCAATTGCGAATAATAAATATGTTAGGACAAATCATCTATCAAAACGCTTTCGCAAACAAAGGAAATGAAGAAGTGCAATTCAAAATCCCAGCATTAAATCATCCCGGAGTTTACATATTAAAATTCACTACTCCACACAAGCAGTGGACACAACGTTTGGTGGTTGAATAAATTTCTTCATCAACATACATCAAAACCAGGTGCGGCATTGCCGCACCTGGTTTATTTAAAAATCGCATCAGCAAATCATTGAACGTGCTGAATACGAAGTCTCAATACTATCAATGCATCATTTTCATTTTATTAAATAGAAATTTTGGTCCTATCGCTTAAAGCATTTTTAGGATAACAAATTACATCATCTTAACATCAATATTTGTGAATAAGAAATTAGCGATTGCCCTACTGTTTATTCTTTTCAAACTCTCACTCTATGCGCAATGGCATTCTATTAATCCGGGTGCAGGAGGACAAGTTCAAGACATTGTTACTGATCCGAATACACCTAACACAGTGTACTTGGTTTCGGATATGGAAGGCGTTTATAAATCAACCAACAATGGTGACCAGTGGCACATGACCGGAAAGTTGGTAAGCAACCGCGTCTTTGCGTTAGCGGTCACTCCTGGCAATGCACAGAAACTTTATGTTGGTACATTGTTCGGGTTACATACATCTGTGGATGGCGGCAAGTCGTATCAATTTGTTCCCCTTACATTAAAACGTACCATCGGTTGTGTGTCTGTTAGTCCGCACAATCCCAATGTAGTTGTAGCCGGATTTGGCTGGCGAGATGATTACGAATTCTTATGGATTATTGATGGTAAACAAACTGGTAAAGGTCAAGTTGTAATTTCGCGTGATGGCGGAAAGACGTGGAAAATTATTGACTTTAATACATCAGATGAATCAAAAGATAGAAATGTATGGACTGTAAATTTCGATCCAACCAATGAAAAAATTATTTACCTCTCTACCGGTGGCGGAATTTACAAAAGCATTGATGAAGGAATCACGTGGAGCCTAGTTCCAGCTCCGGAAAATACAAAACGTCACACTGGTATTGCGATAAGCCCCGATGGAAAAGTCGTCTACGCAACGTATGCAACAGACGATGAATATGGGGGAAATATTTATGCCAGCACAGCAAAAAATATTCAGTGGCAAAAAGTTATGACAGGTAAGGGTCTTGCATTAAAACAATTAAACTATTGGTATCCAGAAACAGACCCGCGTTTTAATGGCGCTACACACAAAGTGTTGATAGGATTGAATAGCCAGCGCGATGGTTTGTTTGAAGGAACGTTTGAATGGAATGGAGAAGTGCTCCAAAATTATTCATGGGAAACTATTTGGCAAGGCACAGCAGGGTATGATAATGGATGGGATTGGGCCGACCCCAACGCTCGCGTAGCACACTATACACCTTCGAAATGGCCACGCGCTGTTTGGTCTACCACGAACCAAACAATTTTTGAAGGAGCATACTTAGAAGATCATACTTGGGAGTGGCACAACAAATACAGCAAACCAAAAGATGGTGCGAAAGTAAACTGGCATGGTCAGGAATTTAAAACCTATTCAAGCCGAGGCACGGAAAGTACATACACATACGACATCGCTGCTGACGAAAACTACATATTGCAAGGCCAAGGCGACAATGGCCTCATGGAAAGTTGGGATGGAGGGTTTTCATGGAACAACATGCAGCATCGAACCGATAGTTTCAATTATTCTGATGTGCAGGCGGTGGCAATTGCCAAATCCAACGGCATCCCTACCGTAATCGCTCAAGCCACTACCGGGTATGGTGGAGCCGCGCGCGATGGTCAGATTTTAGTAAAAAAATTAATTCATCATTCACCAGAAGATAACTGGATGTTTTTGGGCGGTGGCCCTGGTAAGGTATTGGGTTTGCCCGCTGGAGTTTTTAGAGAAATAGCAGTGGCCCCTTCTAATCCTAATAAAGTGTACATGTTCTCAAGCAATAACGGTATGTACATGATTTCCAATCTTGGGGAAGCGATCGACAAAAAAGAGAAAGGCGAACCGTATACCATTCCTAAAATTAGCAGTGGTATAATAGAAGGCGTAAAAACGTGTAAGAAAATTTCTGTACATCCAACCAACGAAGACATTATATTCTTTACCGGCACGAGTGGAGACATGGGTGTGTATAAAGGTGTAAACACCAATGGCCAATGGACGTGGAGCAAAATTTATAAAGGCCACAGTTGGGAAGCCGAAGTAATTTCCTGGCTTTATAATGGAAAAGTGTATCTCGCGTATGCCGGTGCTTCAGAAGAAAAACAAAACGACAAATGCCATTTCGTAGTGGCTATTTCAGAAGATGAAGGTGCCACGTGGCGCACCGTGTTTACGAAAGACAACGCTAAAAAAATTCGTGGACATGCCAACGATGCGTGGTATCCATACATTGCAAAAGATTATATTTTTCAAAGCAAGGGCGGCATCGCAGCTGATGGCAACACCATTATCTGTAACTTCTATAATCATAAATATCAAAACGGATTTGGCATCTTTAAAGGAACTATGCAACCAGACAAAAAAATTAATTGGGTCGATTGGACAGGCGACTTACATTTTTCTGGCGTTACTTCAGGCATGTTCGCCAAGACGGAAGGTAAATGGTACTATTACATTAGCACACCCGGTGCTGGCGCGTGGAGACGAGAAGCTGATTGGCTGAACAAATGATGAGGCCTTTTTTTTTGATAACAAAATCGCAATTACCTTTTGATATTGTCAATCAAAAATTTACAATAGCCCGTCAACTTTGCTGAAACAAATTCTCTAATAGGAAAGCTTAATGTTATTCCGCTCTTTGCAGATATGTGGAGCTGAGTAACTGCAATCGGTTTTTATAGTAAAAAAAAATGGGTCTTTAGTACAAATTTTACATCGTACTAAAAGACCCGTTTGTTTTAAACGAGATAGTTAAAAACGTTAGAGCACAAAACTAAATATAGGATCGGCTTTTAATTTTTTTTCAGCTTCCTGCTCAATCAAATTGCGCGCATCGAATTGTAATTCCGTATTCCAAAGCACTTGATGCGGATGCTTGTTGTCATGTTCTTTCAAACCGATCTCAAACGTAAAGTCATCGAGTGTAAAATCAAGACGGACTAAAAGTTTATGAATACCTTTATCAATTTGCAACTCTACATTATGAGCAATGGGAAAAGAGCGAATATTTCTTTTGTTTTCATAGACTTCTTTTCCATCGAACCACACTTTTAGAAACCCGCTGGTTCCCATTGAAAGCCAACGCACACCATCCGTGTTTGCGTTTACTTCCGTATATAAATAAAGTGTACGTTCACCCATCCCAAGAAAGTAATTCTTCAGGTTCATCTTCATAGCCGAAGGACTGATGAGTTGCGTATGGAATGATTGCGCAAAAAGCGTCTGACGATCAAGGTATTTTTCTACTTGTTCAGGAATTAAAAAATCAATGTCAGGATGCGCCATGTCGTGATTCATGTATGGAACAGATGGTTGCGTAGGCAAGCCATGATCGGCATACTTTGGATGGAACGGTTCCAACGATTTATCGTCAACCATAAACGGCCCCATTAAAAGCCAGCTTCCATACCAAGGAAAACCTTTTGCGAAATTGATACCGGAGGAATTGTCTTTCGAAATCGAAACGGTGTAGGGAATTTTTGTTTCAAATGCAGGAAATCGAACATCGTTTAAGCAAAGCGAAAATGCTTTCGTGAAAAATTTCTCTGGTATGGATTCGAATGAAAAAGTTACGGTATTAAAATATGGCGAATGAATCTTTACTGTCACTTGTTGGCTAAGGGCGTCCAAATTTTCGTAGTGAAAAACAATCTGAGCATCTTTCCGCTCTACCGGATTTGGAAATGATACTACCTCAACACGATGAGAGAATTTTTTTTCAGGCACCGCGAATACATTTTCTGCTGGCGCACCCGTTAGCACGATGGATTTTTCAGAAGCGATAAAATGCTGCCCGGCCTTACATGTCAATTCCGAAAGTTCAGTTAGTGTTTTCGGACAATAGATATTTAATATTCCAGGACTTACCAATAATTCATTGCCAACACGGTCTTTCCAAAGTTGCGGAATGGCATCATAACCCAAAATAATTCCGAGCAACGCACCCGCAGTGGCCACAACACAATCACTATCGTGTCCAAGGTGCAGTGCATCAATTAAAAAATCGAACGACATGCCCGAGTGCAACAGCGATAAAATGGTAAAAGCCACATTCATTGGCGATGACGTAAAGTCTGCATCACCATACAAACTTTTTATTTTGGCGGCCACGATGTCGAATTCATATTGATCATTCCATGCAAGCACTTGCTTTACCATATTTGCCAGCTCACTATCACCCGGCACATAGCCAAGTGCCTGTGTTAGAATAGTAGGTATATCATTTTCAAAAAAAGCAATGGCTGCGCAAGCAGAAAGGTATTGCTCTGCTGTCACTGAGAAGCCATGATGATCTACTCCTGAATCCATGCCGGCATAAAATGCTGCACGAGCGGGCAGACCGGGACAAACCATTCCCCATATTTCACTTCGTATCGGTGAGCCCATGCCTCGTTTCCAATACCAGTTATTATGTTCACCGGTTGTAGGGTTGTCAAGCCCCATTCGAATATTACGGTTGGCCACGCCATATTCACACCATGGAAAATCGCAATTCTCTACCCAGTGGTTGGTGAAATCTTCTCCCCGAACTTGACTACCCTTTTTTAAAATCATGTCAAGCCACAGCACTTGTAGGTCAAGATCGTCATTGGCGAAGTTGGTTTCGAAAAGCGAATCGGAATACGGAATTGTATTAAACCGTTTGAATCCCTCTATCGGAGCTCCTAGGATTCCGCCCGCACATTTGCCGGCCCAACCGCCTAGCACTTTGTTGTAATACTGTTCAAAACTTAATGTCTTAGTCATATTAATAAGGTGTTGATATTTAAAAAATGCGTTGGTTTTTTGATGCTTCAAATGTCCTCAGAATAGTTATAAATCCTCTGTGGATTTAAAATTCTAGATATTATAGTCGGTTTTAAATCGATTGAAAAGAAAGGTATATTCAACAAAATATTTTAGAATCAACAAAATGATTATCAGTTAGTTAACAAAATTTCAATCGTTACCATTTTTACGAATTTCATCTGAATTCAGAAATCAAAAGTCCAAAGCCTCAATACCTCCATACTTTCAAGAAAATACTAGCCCGATCGAGCATATTTTCAATCGATGCCGGTATTTGAAAAACAATTTTTTATCAAACCAAACAGTATGAAAACAATGTACTACTTATTAAAAAAGCCAACACTAATTGCACTTTGTCTGGTTGCGATGTGTGGGAGTGCGTTTGCGCAATCCATCGTTACGGGGAAAATTAAAGACAACACGGAAGGCACCGCCATGCCCGGTGTAAACGTTCAGGTAAAAGGAACCAACAGAGGAGCTGTTACAGATGTTGACGGCATGTATTCCGTACAGGCTTCATCGGGGGATGTGCTTGTGTATAGTTTTATTGGGTACGCACCACAAGAAATTTTAGTTGGTGCGCAAACAACGATTGATCTCTCACTTTCGCCAGACGTTTCGTTATTAGGCGAAGTAGTGGTTATTGGTTATGGAACGCAACAGAAAGGTAATGTTACTGCCGCAGTTGCTTCGATTGGAAAAGAACAGTTGGCCGGACGACCCGTTGCTGATTTTCAAAGTTCTCTTCAAGGCCAGGTTGCCGGGTTAAACATCACCAGTAATTCAGGAAGACCGGGCGCTAATAAAAGTGTTACGATTCGTGGTGTGGGGTCCATCAATGGAGGAAACAGTCCATTATATGTAGTAGACGGAAATATTATCAACAATTTTATTGGAGGCCTTGGCGTAGGTAGCGCAGCAGCGCCCGATCCATTGTCTACCATTAACCCTTCTGATATAGAATCAATTTCTGTATTAAAGGATGCCTCAGCTGCGGCTATGTATGGTGCACGTGCGGCAAACGGTGTCATTCTTATCACTACAAAGCGTGGTAAATCAGGCACTCCTACTATAAATATAAACGCATACGGTGGGGTTCAACAGGTTACGAACAAACTCGATTTATTAAATTCACAGCAGTATCAGTCTGTGTGGAACACGGTGCGCGACAATGCTGGATTACCTCGAATTGTAGCGTTAGATGGAACTACACTAACTACTTCTACTAATTGGCAGGATGAGATTTTCCATAATGCTTCCACCCAAAACTATGATATAAGCGTAGCGGGTGGTGGCGACAAGACTAAATACTTTACTTCGGTTGGATACCTTGACCAAAATGGGGTAGTTATTAGCACAGGATTAAAGCGTTATTCAATGAGATTTAACTCTGATACCGATTTAGGTAAGTTCAAATTCGGAAATTCCATTGCTATTTCGAGAAGCATATTTGACAACGAAAGCACAGGTTCTGGCATTCAGTTGCTTAATTCGGCTATTACATCGGCTCCAAATGTGCCCGTGTATAATCCAAATTCTATAGGAGGTTTTGGCGGGCCAACGCCTAATGATGGCGAGCCGACTTTAAATCCTGTGGCAGCACAGCGCTTGGTTACTACCGAAAATTCTGTAAACCGAATGTTGGGAACTGTCTATGGATCGTATGAGCTTTTACAAGGATTGACGTTCAGAATGACAGGTAATTTTGACCTTATTACATCTCACGCACGCTTTGCTGCGCCTACCTTCACATTAGGCGGATTACAAATACCGGGGTTTGAAACAGGTTCAAGTGTTAGTGAATACTTTTCTGAAAACAACTCTTTTCTCTGGGAAAATACATTGAATTACAAAAAATCATTTGGTGAACATAACTTCGATGTGCTTGCAGGATACACAGCGCAACAAACCTCATACAGTGATTTAGGTCTAAGTGTAGTGGGTCAGCAAACTACGCGGATCCCGGTTATCAGAGGATCCAATGATGTTCGCTCACCATCGGGTGGAATATCCAACACACGTACAGAGTCGCTAATTGGTCGTGTTATTTACGACTACGCTAGTCGATTCTTATTTACGTTTAACTTTAGAAGAGATGGCACTTCACGTTTCAAACCAGGGTATGAGTATGGAAACTTCACTGCTGCTTCTGTTGGTTGGAATCTTAGCAATGAAGCCTTTATGCAAAGTATGCCCGCTGTTAGTAACTTAAAGATTAGAGCGAGTTACGGTGCATTAGGTAATGACTTTGCTCCCAACTCCAGGTTTTTGCTAAATCAAAGCGCAACCTATGTATTTGGTAATCCTAATAAATTGGCTGCCGGTGTTGCTCCGTATAGAGATTTGGCAAACACCCAACTTACCTGGGAACGTCAGGTTCAGACTAATATAGGAGTTGATTTGGGCTTGTTTGATAACAAATTTACCTTCACCGCTGATTATTTTATTAAGAGCTCGAAAGATCTTATTTTAACTGCTCCAGTAGCGGGCTCTACAGGCTTCGCAAACATTACACGGAATGCAGGAGAAGTAACTAATAAAGGGTTCGAATTGACCACCGGTTACAATAGTAATGCTGGAGACTTTAAGTATGGACTTGGTCTTAATTTCACTATTCTAACCAACACGGTAGAAAAACTTGTGGATGGTGTTGATGCTTTCAATGGCAGCGCTTTTGGACAGCAAGGGGGAGTTACACGCACCCGAATCGAACCTGGGCATTCTGTGCAGTCATTCTATGGTTACGTAGTGCAAGGCGTTTTCCAAACGCAAGCAGAGGTGGACGGTGCGGCAACACAAACTGCCACAACAGCACCTGGCGATTTCAGATACAAAGATATCAGTGGACCTGATGGAACTCCGGACGGTGTGATTGATGCGAATGACCGCACCTTTATCGGAAACGCTATTCCTAAATTAACCTATGGCTTTAACCTTCATGCGGGTTATAAAAACTTTGATCTAAGCCTTCAATTCCAAGGTGTGCAAGGGCGCGATATTTATAGTGAGACAAAATTCTATACGCAGATTTATTCTCGTACCAACAATTTATCGACAGCAGTATTGGATGCTTGGACACCAACCAATCCATCAAATACACATCCTCGCGCGTATCCCCTCGCGCTTAGCAACAACGGGCAAGTTTCAAGTTTCTTCGTGGAAGACGGTTCGTATCTGCGTTTGAAAAACATTCAATTAGGGTATACAATACCACGTGCTGTATTAGACCGCGTTGGAGGAATATCTAATTTGAGAATTTACTTCTCGGGTCAAAATCTAGTTACCTTTTCAAAATACCTGAAAACTGGCTTCGATCCTGAAATTGGCGGAAATGGAATTGACGATGTAGTGTATCCGCAATCCAAAATCATGACACTAGGCGTGCAAATAGGACTTTAAAATTTTAACGACTGACTTATGAACAAACATTTTAAAAAAATAGCAGCAGTGCTGGCGATCTCTACCCTCAGCTTAAGTTGCGGTAAAGATTTTCTTGATGGTGCTGTTAATTATCAAAATCTTGATGGTGATAGTTTCTATCAAACAGAAGCTGATGCCACGCAAGCAATTAATGCGGCCTATACCATTTTGCAAGGCCGTGCGCTTTATAAAGTTGAATTGTATGCATTGGAGTATACAGTAGGTGACTTCGCCATGACAGAAGGTGGTTTTCAGTATGCTAATTTTCCAGAATTTAAATTCAACAACACGGAAGCGCAGGTAATCACCAATATCTGGATAGATTGCTACAAAGGTATTGCGCGTGCTAATGCAGTGCTTGAAAAAGTGCCCGCTATTGAATTTAAAAATGCTGCTACAAAAACACGCATTTTGGGCGAAGCCCATTTTCTCCGTGGTTGGTATTTTTTCTATTTGGTTAATTTGTATGGCGATGTGCCTTTAATGGATCACTTGGTAACAGGTCCTGAAGATCCCTTGTTTGCACCAGCACGCACTCCAAAAGCGCAAGTATGGAAATTTATAGAAGATGACTTTACCGCAGCGGTATCGATGCTTCCAAAAGCTGCTGAATATGCCGCGGAAGACAAAGGGCGAGCCACTAGTGGGGCTGCACAAGGCTACTTAGGCAAATCCTACTTGTACCAAAAGAAATTTACGGAAGCACGCGATGCTTTTAAGAAAATTGTTGATGGCACATACGGCACCTATTCTTTAATGCCAAGCTTTGAAGATAACTTTTTAGATACGAACGAGAATAATGCTGAGTCGCTTTTTGAAATTCAATTCTTGGGTGGTGTAGGCGATGTTTGGGCAGGTGATGATACAGGAGCCGAGACAGAAAGTACCTACTTTGGAACGTTGTTCGGTCCAGCGCCACAGGTATTTGGTAATGCTTATCCTTCTGATGATGTAAACGCGGTATTTGATGCTAGCCCTGGTGATTTACGTAGGCTGTATACTGTCGCTCGTCCGGGCGATGTGTGGAAAACTTGGAATCCAGTTACGCTTGACGATTGGCAACCGCGTATTAAAAACGCTGGCGGTAATTCTGCCATTCGTAAAGGAAATCTCGGGCCAAACGAACCATTATTACAATCAAGCATCAACTGGCGGTTAATGCGCTATTCTGATGTGTTGCTTATGTATGCCGAGGCTGAAAACGAAGTTACACCAGCATCTCCTGCTGCATATGCAGCAATTAACCAAGTGCGCGCTAGAGCTGGCGTGCCTAATTTGGCTGCCGGTATGACAAAAGCTGATTTCTTTAATGCAATACGTACAGAGCGTAGATTAGAATTGACGTTCGAAATGTCTCGGTATTTTGATCTTATTCGTTGGGGACTTGGTACAGTAATGCCAGGATTCACAGTTGGAAAGAATGAACTAATTCCTGTTCCAGAATCTGAGATTATTAAAAACAAAAACCTCCTTCCTAATAATCCAGGTTGGTAAACGTTATTTTTCACATCAAAACAGAAAACGGACTTCCAAAAGGAGTCCGTTTTTTTGTCTCTCAATAGCTGAGAATTATTTAAATAATTTGTTTCGCTAAATTTTCCTTGCCGTTCGAAAAAAAAGATTCTACTTTGGACGTTATAAACCACCAATGGTGTAAAATTCAACATCGAACGTAAGCATTTAGAAAACGAAGGAATAGCGAATGGCGGTTGCATTATTTATCTGGGGATTCATCCAAAGTTTCATTGTTGGAATCATTATTCCAATAGTCAAAAAAGCGAGAAACAATTACATATTATCCGCCATATTCTTTGTGACGGCTTTGAACATACTTTTTCAGTATATGTTGCGATATCAGGATCTAAAAAATACTGTTCCTCCATTATTGGTTATTCCCGACATTCTAGACCTGGCGCTCCCTACCTTACTTATTATTTACATCAACAATATTCTGGGCAGGCCGCTGGAGTTAAAGCGTTTTTATCTAATAATACCTATTGTGTGGTCGCTGGTTTTGATTGGTGATGCCGGATTTCAAAAAGGATTTACGATGAATAGCTATCTCGGTAATGGTTTTCATAGAGTGAGCCTCTCGGTGATATTTTTGTGGAAAGCATTTCTGTTTTATAAAGCATTGCGTCTATATAATTTTAAAAGCCCAATGCTGAAACAAAAACAAGCGTCTATCCTTCTCTATTCGAAAGCGCTAATTGTTTTTTTAGGCATCCTTATGTATATCGCCTTTACCAACTTATTATATTTTACGGTAGTTAAAACCGATTATACAAGTACGCTTGCCGGATTTATGTTGCAACTGGTTGAAATCAACTACTTAATTTTCACAAGTATCATTATTTTCCTAACCATTTTTTTCTCCTTCAAATATCCCATGATTCTCTCTGGTATGACAGCCGTGAAACCGCCTAAAGAAGAATCGCTGCCAGAGGAGAAAAAGTACTTGAAAGATTTGAAAGAACTTATCGATCTAAAGAAAATACATTTAGATTCTGAACTCGATGAAAAGAAACTTGCTGAAACGCTCGGCATACATTCCTATATCCTTTCGCGCATCTTAAATGATAACCTCGGCAAATCGTTTAGCGAATTTATTAATGAAAAAAGAATTGATGAAGCGAAGCGACTTCTAAGCAGCAAAGAACATGATGACCTCACGATATTTGCCGTTGCTGTCGACAGTGGTTTTCGATCTGAATCTGTTTTCTATGTTAACTTTAAAAAAGTTACAGGGTACACACCGAAGCAGTATAAGAAGATGATTTTTAGTGAAAATAAATCGGGCTAGTTAGGTAATATCTAAAGTCGTAAAGTATTATTTCCAAGTGTATTGATTCAGTTCGTCAATCTTCCCTCCTATTTTCTTAACCATTCCTAAGAATTAAAAACAGGTTTGAATCGGAAGCTTATTTCTGCAGGCAGTTTAAACAAAAACAAGGGATGAGTCCAACTGAATTTCGTATTCGAAACTAAAGGTCGCGCTAAATTGGGTCAGCATTAAAAGTTGGGGAGTAAATTAAAAAGTATAAGTTTGAAAAAAAAGCAATCGAAACTCCAGACATTAAATTATTGCATCACATCTTCCCTGCCGAGTTGATGGATTACTTCTCAGTAAACGGGTTTTATATGCTATGCAGTATTGAAACTAAGAAGGAATTCTGGTTGATCGAGTTTGAAGAAAAGAACCAACTTCCAGAGGGATATTCGACAATAGACTATGAATCCAAAG
>JBBRFY010000122.1:0-13686 GCA_038241205.1 Cytophagales bacterium | reverse complement strand
AGGCAAATGAGTAAACAAACGATCCGAGTTGGGGAGTATCGCTTAATAGAGGGAAGAAATTTAATATAGGTAAACTCTCTGCTTTGAATTGCCGTAGTAATCGCATAATCATATTTTATTTTTGTACTCTTGTTTCTATTTGATTCAATTGAATTTGAAGAGCTTTCATCATTTGCAAGATGATTTCTTTCTCATTTTCCTGATTAATCATGTACAGGGTTAACTCTTCCACTTTTTTCAATAACAGCAAATTCATTTCTTTCAAATTAATTCCATTTTCTTCCATTTCCTGTGCAGAAGGAACTTCTGGAAGGTGGTTGTTTTGCTGAATATATTCTTTTAAGTTTTGAAGGGATAGCAGCCTATAATTTTCTTCAAAAACATAATCTGGAGCCATGGCGCCAAGCAAATCAACTTTTACTTCTTGTGTATGAATTGTGCCTTTTACTGCGAGTTTGGCATCGGGATTTGATGTGCCTATACCAACATTGCCCAAATTATTTATTCTCATTCGCTCATTTGTTGCTAGGAGGCCACCAGTACCAAACGTTATAAAACCAGTTGTGTTATAGGCAACAAATGAAAGTCCGTTGGGAGCATTTGAATTAAAGATTGCTTGTCTAGACAGTACCATGCCATTAACAAAAGATGAACCTGTCAATGCTATTTGTCCAAGATCGCCAGTGCTATTTTTCCAATCTGATCCAGCATAACTTGTGGCCGATGTCGATTCGGTTAGTAAACCAGAATTTACTCCACCAGCAGAATAGATATGAAATTTTGAACTTGGGGAAGTGATACCAATGCCAACATTTCCAGTATTGCTATTGGAAATATGAGTGCCGTTAACATTCCACTGAGCAAAACTAACAAGTGATCCGGCCATGAGTATGACCATAAGAAATGAAATTCCTTTCATAGGAAATGAGTTTAACTTTTTAAAATAGCTGACAGAGAAAGGAAAATTCTCATTTAATGATCTTGAAAAAATAATCAACTCAACGGCTCATATCGTCCCAACTGTCTAGCGATGCAATACTATTACTTTTTTAGGTCAATGCAATGTTGATCGAATAATTCAAAAATAGTTTACTTTTAGCAAGACCAATAATTTTTGACATTGACGTAGGTATCATATTGCTCAAGCCCTAGCCCAAGAGCAGGCACCAGCACTCGTATGTCAGGTGTTAAAATATTTGCGTTTCCATCTTCAATTATTGTATCTTCCATCTGTTGATAGATTTTAGCAATGATATTTTTTTTACAACATTTAGAAGCATCACACTTGCACAATGTAAAAAGTGTGCTTGAACTTGTTCTTGAAATAAGAAAGAGACCATTGCAAAAAATGAATCTACTTTCAATAGCCATGAAGCTGAAACTTTCAGAGTCGCAGAAGGCCGTGCTTGCAGGTGTTGGTTTAATAGCCTTTAAAAATCTAAAATCTTCTGACGCCTTATCAATTCATGCTTCTGAGTTGGTTGTAAAACTTGCCCAACTTTATGAGCCAGGGACTGGAGACATTTGATGGCGATAGTGAATCATTTTTGAAAAGGACAAACACCCAAATTCCCGCCCTTGACTATGCAATTCCACACGAACTGTTAGTTAGTACGTTAGGTATTGAAATTGTGAAGGACGAATTACTTCGAATTGAAAATGGAATACGTGCTTGATATATTGAATTATTTATGAGGTAGGAGTTTTTCTAATTGTTATATTTCAACCACGGCATCGAGCCTGAAATCCAAACACTCTTTGTACTGTACATAGCCGAGCTGGTTTGTAATTAACTGAGTCTTACCAATTGAAAAGTTCTTTGTATTAAAATGGTGATGCCCATAGAGCCAATAATCCAATCCTGAAGTTTTAATGAAGTCACTAAGTTCAACCGCAAAGGCTTCCCTGAGAGCAATATCTAAATATTTTTCAGGGTAATTTATAAAGGTTGGAATGTGGTGTGTCATTATGAATCCCTTTTCATCCTTCATTGATTTGACCTCGGCCTCAAGAAATGCGAACGCCTGATCATGAAGATCGTTCGTCTCCGCCACCATCAACTTTCTATTTTGTTTCCTTACAAGCGAATAATCTCCCAATGAATTCTGAATCTCCACTTCATTGCCTTTGCTAATTTTTGACCAAAGGGTAGAGAAGATGAATTTTATGTTCCCATGCTTTGCCGTGTAGTTATTAACCAGAAAAATATTGTGTCGGATTTCTTCGCAAAAAATTCCGCTCCATACCGAAATATCAGACCCGTAATATTCATGATTGCCCGGAATCCAATACGTTGTCTTGAAATTGTCCGAGATATAATCAAAAAACCAATCATACTTTTTAAGAACAGACAATAGGCCGATGTCACCGGCAAGCAAAAGAATTTCGCCTTTCGGTATAATCGGATTCGATCGCAGATACATTTCATTTTGCCAAAACTCTAAATGAAGATCGGAGCAATATTGAATTTTCATATTCTGAATTTAAGTAATGTTGAAATTGATTATCTACATCACCCAGCTTTGGTGGAGTCGCATTTGTATATTTGAATTGAGTAAGCGAAAAATTTTCACTATTTTTTATACCGTAAATACATTCATTGAACACTACAAAAAATACGGAAAGTCATCTTTCGCCAAGCACCTTCGAAGAGTCAAAGGAAAATGGATAAAAATTATGGCGAACCGAAAATCAAGACTCAAATCAAAACTTGATTTGAAGTTTCCGTTTTCCAAAAGATGAATAACAAGCGTAGAATGAATAGTGAAATTTCAGAGCGAACCAATAAGTAGGAAATTATACTTTTCTTTCTATTGAACCGTTAGGCTATGATTTTCCCCTCCCCTATTAAAATACGTCTTTTCTTTTTGAATTAAATTTCAAAGAATTAGAATTCCATTTACGAATTCAAAATAAACCACAATCATCCAATTGACAGTTGAACTTCATTATATCTTTCGCAGGTGAGAATGTTGATTCCTAACCCCAGGGTATTCTCCAGCCCACCACTCATACTCGGAGTTTTTCGTTTTGAATCGTATATAATGAACTGATTCATTTTTAATCTCTTCAAGAATTTCAGTGATCGGTGTTGTTATCCAATAGTCTTGCGCACTACTTGATCTCGCTCCAAGACATCCAACTCGCATGCTACACCCTATTAAAGGAGTATCTCCTGAGAATTTTTTAAACGTACCATCTTCATTCCATTCAATGGCTACTGATTCCATGCCAGAATCACCTGCTCTGTCTGTTGTTCGTCTTAAATTGTACGGCATAATTTGATTAGGTTAGTTAAATGTCAAAAATATTTTCAAGGCCTTTTTGATATTGCGTCAAATTGAAAACTCAATGCAATCGTTTTATAAATTTGGTTTAGCATACTTAGTAGAAAGAATAGCGAATCACTCTAACCAAGACTTCATTCTCTTGAAATCGCTTAAGAGATTTTAAATAGAGTTCGAAATAATAAAGCCGTTAATCTTTGATAGTTGTTCTTCAATGCTGTTTGGAAGGGCGTTGTTTGTTACAACCGATTTTTCAATAATATCCAGCGAAGCAATTGAAATACCTTTTCTGTCTTGCGATAATATTAAATCTACTTGATCAAAAATTTCAAATGAAGTATTTAATAATTCAAGCCCTTTAGAAAATCGATACCGAATTGTACCCTCATCAACGTTGTGGCCTCCTACGGATACTCTTGTCTTCACACGACTAATAGCGTGTTCTACTTTTTCGAGAAGAATGAAAATTACACTACACTGATATCCACTATTCTTGAACCGAGATATCGTGTTATAAATTGACTCACTGTTATAGTTCGACTCAAACATGAAATTATCATTTGATAATATTGCTGAATCACATCGCTCCACAAACAATTGGCCGGTTCGATCAAAAACATTATCGCGCAATACTGGATCATAATCAAAGCGAGCCCAAAGAGTATAATACTCATAATCAAAGTCGAACGAGTTTACACCCAAGTTGAGTGCTTGCGAAATAGCATTAGCAGAAGTTGATTTACCTGCTCCATTTGGTCCGGCAATAATTACAAGGTTAGCCAAGGGAAATTATTATTTAGAAGTGTTGTTTCTATTTTTTTGTTTGAGGTGGTTCCATCTTCAATGCAACATCTTTTGCATCAGCTGTCTTTAAATCTTTCACCGAATTGTTGTACGCGAATAGAATTTTATTCGCTCTCTTAATTTGTTTCTCTTGTTTTTTCATCACACTCATGAATCAAATATACAATGCCGAAACAATTGTCAATCTTAAAAAATGTTTTTTTTATTTCATGATTATAATATTCTCAAGTCATATCTCGACAAACATAATTTTGAAAAATAATTTCAAATATTTTTAAAAAATATTAATCCGTTACTTCTGGGTAATTCCGTGTAAAGTGGGTAATTGTGAAAACTTTCAAAAGTGTAGCTAACTCGTTGTTAAACAATTTTCTATTATACAAAATCAATTTATTATTCCGTTGTTCTTGGGCGTTTTCTAAAATTCATTAAAAATTTTGTTTTCGATTTTGGGTATGAAAAGTCCTTAAAACTGATTTGCGATTTGCAACTGCCGATATCTATTGATTAATTTTCTTTAATCAACACACTGAATTCTAGTTTATGGAGAAACGAAAATTATACTTTCTTGGTGATCTGCACGCTGGGTTTAAGTTTCTTACGCACACGATTCAAGTCGATAAAATAACCAACACCACTATCGTTCAAGTGGGTGATTTTGGTATTGGATTTCTTGATAACGAAGCGAGTCTCTTAAAGAAATTAAATCAAGTACTTGTTGCATCCAGTAGTAATCTCTTCGCAATTCGTGGCAATCACGATCGACCATCTGCTTTCCACAATAGTAAGATTGAGTCGAAAATCGAATTGATAAAAGACTACACGGTAAAGAACATTGAAGGAGTAAATATTCTTTTTATCGGTGGCGCAATATCCATTGATAGAGTGCAACGAAAAGTAGGAATCAGCTATTGGCGTGATGAAGCGTTTGTATTTGATAAAGAGAAATTGAATGAAGCTGTTGCAATGTGTTCAAGGCTGGATATTGTCGTTACCCACTCCGCACCAAACGCTGCGCCACCGAAGGACAAGGGTAACATTGTGTTCGCCTATGAGCGGGTTGATCGTGAGTTAAGTAGCGATATTAAAGATGAACGATCAGCCCATGATGAGTTACTCAATTATCTTATCCGTATTGGCCTTAAGCCTACGCATTGGTACTATGGTCATTTCCACCAGTCGCAAAAAATAATGCATCGCGAAATTGAATTTAATCTGTTGGCAATTGATGAACTACGGCCGCACAACATAGAGTAGTGAACATGCGCTAGTGTAACATCGCTATTCGATTACATCAGTGAAAAAAGATATCAACAAAAATCCTATGGCAAAAAAATCAGTTACTAAACCAAAAAGAAGTTCTGATAAACCGAGGAAAATTTTTCTTGCAAAGGAAGCTTCTAAAATATTCTTTGACGCGCTGTCAAGACCGAGAAAAGCAAACGCCAATTTGAAAGAAGGGATTCGTAAATACAAAGAAGGTAAACAAGGAAGTGCTATCTCGCCATTTACGCATGAATTGCCTGTTAAAAGGGATGATCTTCTATACTATGGTGAGGAAGTAAAAACTATTGCAAACGATCTTCTTGATCCGACATTGATATTTATCTCCGGATATTCAGGTTTCGGAAAAACTTCATTCGCGTTGGATTTACAGAGAGAATTAAAAATTGAAAGTGATGTAACTGTTGTATACTCTAACATAAAGCATTGTCGAAATGAATTTCAATTGATCTCAACCTATGTAAAAGATGTTGCGAATGCATTAACGGTTTCTATTGACTGGTCTAAAGTTGATGAAGAGCACTTTAACAGATTCGATCTTGCGGAACTACCAGAAAGACTAGCTGCTTTTGCAAAGAGAAAGGTGATCATCATCCTCGATGATTTTGACTGTATTTCTGGAATGAAGGATCAAATCGCAACAGAGGGACTGTTACGTTCTCTTTGGCAAAATCCAAAATGGGTGTCCATGTGCGTAGTTATGAAATACACATATGATACAATGTCAATGAGACAGAGATATAGCCGCCCATTTTACTTAACAGGAATGCATAAAACTTTAAAAGACATACCTGAACAAATATGGCATGGGTATTTACTTCAGAAGTTTAGAGATGCAAATCGTATTGTGAATAAGAAGGTTATTGAATACATGGTACGCAGAATGAATAACACTCCCCGAAGTATACAAAAGCTAGCCCATGAAATATTCATCTCCAACGCGCCAGACATTACGATCGAAATTGTGAGCACTGCAATCAATAGGATTGTTGATGATTACCGGTTTGGTTATAACCTGCTATTAAAAAAAATCACAAAGCTTCAGCTGCGTGTGCTTTTAGGATACATCGATGGTAGGGGAATTGATATTCCACAACAGTTTAGAACAAAGACGCTTACGGCTATTGACGAAATTGTTAGAAATGATTTTACGAGCATACCGATTTTCATCGACCCATTTTTTCAAATTTATCTGGAGAAAAGATTTTCAAAAAGTGAAGCGCTCGTTATACCGGATGTGAAGTGAATTCAAAAAAATTAAAAATAATGGTCAAGAAAACCAGAACAAAAAAATCCACAGTGGTTGAGCCAAGAGCATTTCATTTATCCAAAGTGGGAGATGAAGTATTTTCTAAGAAACTTAATAGATCAACGAAGCCGACTCCTAGTTTAATCAACGGATTAAAATTGTATCAGAAGAAGATTCGAACAGCTCATGAATCTCCATTTGTTTTTCACGCGCCTGCAGAAGGCAATCTTTTTTTAAATTATAAAAAAGAAGTAAATATTGTTTCTGAGCTGTTGTCTAAGCCTGGCGTTGTCTTTGTTTCTGCTCGCTCAGGATTTGGGAGTAGTTCCTTTGCTCGCGCTTTAGTTAAAAAATTAAAGAAAATATCGGATGCTGAAGTGGTTCATTCGGATGTTAATTATTGCCAGACCGAAATTGAAATTATTAACACCTATGTTCTGGACATTGCTGATGCTCTTGGGAAACCTCGACCATATCAAACAATTGCATACGGAAAATACGACAACGAAAATATTGTGCAGTTCCCACAAAAGCTTGCTGATAGCTACGGTAAGAAAATCATTTTAGTCCTGGATAATTTTGATTGCATTCTAAAACTTCCGAAGGCGAAAGAAATTATAAATTTTCACTATTGTCCGACTAAAATTTTAAAAGGGTAGCTTGTTTAAAGCCACCCTTTTTAGTTATGTTTAGTTACCACACAAAACGTAACTATGGATAAAAGTAAAAAATTTGTCGGACAGCCGATCCTATCTCAAATACTTTCTTGCATTTCCACCGACATCATTACCCAATCGAGTAAAAAGCACAACAGTAATCGGTATTATAAAAAGATACCTGTAAGGGTTCATCTTGTCAGTTTGCTCTATGGTGTTTTTAGCTATTGCAATGGTCTTCGTGAGCTATGTGAAGGCCTGTTGGCCTGTGAAGGAAAACTTACGCACTTAGGATTAGATAAAGCTCCAGCTCGCAGTACATTATCCGATGCCAATAACAATCGCAGCTATCAGGTGTTTGAAACCATCTACTTCAAGTTACTCAAACAATACCATGGCTTTATCTCGGACAGCCGATTGAAAGGACTTAGCATTCGTAATTTAAAAATCATCGACAGCACCACCATTCGGTTGTTCAGTGATATACTTCGCGGTGTAGGTCGCAACCCATTAGATGGTTCCAGAAAAAAAGGCGGAATTAAAGTCCATGCCCTCATGGACGCTTTTAGTGGGGTGACCGAATTCGTAAGGATAACTGCAGCAAAAGAACATGACCGCAAATTCCTCTACCACCTCAAGCTTCCCGCCAACAGTTTTATGGTATTCGACAAAGCCTATAACCTATACAGTCAGTTTGATAAATGGACAGCTCAAAAAGTTTGGTTTGTAACTCGCATGAAGAGCAACGCGGTTTACCATGTAACAAAAATGATCACCGACAATACACGAAAGAAAAATGCAAAGGGGGTTTTAAAAGACCAATACATAACGGTAGGATATAAGATTGAAAACCAAGTACAACGTGTAAAGCTTAGGTGCATTACCTTTCTGGCCGAGGATGGTAAAGTATTTATTTTCATCACCAATAATTTTACACTTCCTGCCTCACAGGTAGCCTTGATTTATAAATGCCGCTGGATGATTGAGTTACTCTTCAAACAGATCAAACAAAACTTTCCACTTCGATACTTTTGGGGCAACAGCGAGAATGCCATCAAGACACAAGTGTATTGCGTTTTGATAGCGCAATTACTGATGGTAGTGATCCGCAAAAAATCGGCAACAAAAAAATCATTTGCCAATATGATCACCGTAATCAGACTTCATTTGATGAGTTACGTTGCCCTTTTTGAATTCATTAAAGACACCTACAAGGCTTGGAGAAAAATCAATGACCCACCCATGGCACCTGCATTAAATTGAAACACCAACTACCCAAATATTCAGGCGCTCACTTAAGGCGTGATTTCCCCTATGGGGTTAATGTAATTTGCTGTATTTTAGTCGGACAAGAATGATTTATTTTAAATCTTAAAAAAGTGCGGAAGACAGGAGAGTTCATTGGTGCGGTTCGACAAATGCTTTCCTATCTTATCTTTTACCTGATATAAATGCAATGCACTTTGGTAGAGTTTGTCTTTGGTGATGCTATCGATATCAGAGCCGGTAAGTTCGCACACTGCAGAGTTTTCTTTTATCCATCGGGTTGTTTTTAATTCCGATGCCGGATATACCGCACGGCTTATCACTTGTGTAGCCGCCAGCATGGCTTGCTCTAGCGTAAACCCTTGTGATAAAAGCAGTGAGGTAAGTTGTAATTTCTCCCAGGTTTGATAGGCTATGTTTTCTGCTCCAATCTCTCGAACATTACTGTGCTGCAAGGTATCGGCATTCACCATGCGAGATAATTTTCCGCCCCCTGCAATGTCTAACTTCTTTGACTCCACAATGCGTTGCCAGAATTCTTCAACATACTTCTATACAAGAGCATCATCGTGTTCTTGCTCAAATAAAGATTGTTTACGCTCGTATCGATCGGTAAGCTGCTTCTGTATTTTATTGAGTTGTTCGGCTGTAACATCTTCCATAAACCCAACATTCAAAATGGTGTGATGACAAATCCGGTTATCACCATTGCGATAACTTTCTACTAAGCGATAATAACCACTTAGTTTTTGTGTTTGTGGATGTTTGCGTAAAGAGAACTTGAAATACACCGCGCAAAGTACTGGTGTAGATGGGCAAGGAACAATACCCTCTGTGTACTACAAATCTCGGGAAGCCCTTCACAGTAGCATAGAAATATTTTGCACGTACCTAGGTACGTGCAAAATATTGTAAATGATGATTTTTTAGATGACAAATAAATTGAAATTTCCTGTTTTATGGAAAAAAGCTGCAATGTGAGTTAAAACAATTTTAATGCGCACAATTAAGTATTTCGACCCAGGGTAACTCAATTGCAAGTTATGTCCTTTCAATAACACTAACGTTTTGTTAAAAAGTAAATGATGGGTTCTGTTCATTAACATTTATTTTTTTTGTATTCCCTAACACAACTGCTTCGTGAAACTGACCATTTGCACTATCAAATGAAACACCATAAGGAAAGAAAGCAAAATGAATTTCTCTTTTTAGTTCCTTGTCAGAATTATGCCATAGAGTTTTTGCGTTATCAACCAAGCCCTCACCATATTGTGTATAATTACTTCTAGAGGAAAAAAATTTTAGTGATTCAACAAGGTCCAAAAATGGATTTATTTCAACCCAATTTCCTATTGTTCCCTGCCGTTCGGACTTTGCGTTTTGATCGTCCCAGGCTTCACACATAGTGGCTACTATCCTTGTAAATCTCAAAATTGTTTCTTCTATAGATTCGTAAACAGCATCGAAATAGCAAACCCTACCATCACGTTTGCTTTTTTTTATAATTCCCATAAGATATTTTTCAAAAAGATCTTCAAAGCGGTCAGCTCGTATAGTGTGGTGACCAATCTTATTTCTGTTGCAGCCGTAATAAAATAGTTTGAGGCCAGACTTCTTCCTGACAACAAATCCGCAATAGTATCGATTCGATCCTTTTCTTGTAACGAAGCGACTAAGTAGAAAAGTGTTGGTGATTTTCCGCTCCAACTTTAAAAATTTAATATTCTCTTGAGCTTTCAAGTAGGTTTGTTTTTCAATTATCACCGGAATTGCTCCTTGTGCATCCATTTCAACACCATTAACCTTGAAACTTCCAGCATAGAAATAATTATTTAATATTTTTATTATAACTTTATAATCCAAATTCCCCATACCTGAATCATTCAACATTATTCTCACTTTCGGAATCGACTTCGATTTATTAAATAACTCGAATATGGCCTTGACGACCTTAGAGTCGTTCACGTCTAACCGTACTATACCGGTTTTTAATTTCCTATATCCAAAGGGAACTCTTCCCAGTCTGGAATTTAATTTAGCAGAAAAGGTTCTTTGTGTAGTCGGCAATAAATTATTGAGTTTACTCACAACTGGATTCATTTGTATCTTACATTCTTCAACTTTGAAGCATGCGAAACCTCCCTTTCTAAAGATGCCAAGCATTATTGTAGCTTCATCGTGACTTAAATCATAGCGAAGTCGGCTGAACTCATAGTAACTTTTCTGTAAACACTTGAATGTTCGTAATAGTGTATGGTCATCCATGATGGTGCAGCGTGGCCTTTGATTTCAGAAAATCCTTCCTTAGTTTGATTACACGTGACCGCAATTGCCTAAAGTTTGTACACCCCTTAACAATCGTGTTCAAAACCGCGGTATCATGAACTCCATTTGTCTTCGCAACAGATTTCAACTCTAAAGGAGTTGGCCTTTTTAAATAAATCCACTCTTCGATTCTAGTTGCAAGTTCCGGAATGCCATCCTTCTCTTTGTCACACCAGGTTTTGAAATCTGAAGAAAATTTAATTGCACCTGAAAGTACGATTCCAAGTTTCCCATCATTAGCATCAAAAATACTTTGAAAATACTCAAGGTGAGTTGAACTGAAACGCGACGCATCGTCAATAATAATTAAGACCTTACCTTTACGCTCGTCAATTGCTTTGGTAAGTCGAGTTGCTAAAAACCTTACTGGAATGTCGTACCCATAATCGTGTTGATCAAACCCTCTAAGCAATTCAACATAAAGATCTTTTTTCGAATAGGTTTTATCGAGTCGAAGATATACGATGTTTACATGGCTGCCAATAAAGGCCTTAAATGCAGTTGTTTTACCCGCGCCCGAAAAGCCTATCAAACAATAGAGCAACGAATACTCATAAGCGTCTTCTAGAGTTTCTAGTATTTGGTTATAGTTGTTTGTTTTGACAATCGTCCATTTAGTTACATCATCTTTAGTCATCATAAGCTGTTCATTCATTTTCGTAAGAGGCTTCTAGTTCTTCTTCAGAAATAGAACCATGGCTGACTGTTTCTAATTCTGGAATGTATTCGTCAGATTGATTTTCCGCGACATCAACAAAACTTTGTTCATGGTTGGGTTCGTTAGATTCATTGGTCTCAATATCGTTAGTAAATTCAATTTGGCGCTTATTCTTGTCGGTTAACAACAGTGGCGCACGAAGGGATTCATGCACTTCTCTCTCGGTTTCAGCGGAATCGAGTTCCTCAAGTAAGTTGTTTTTGGTGGTAACCCGGTCTTTATCCTGGCGCTTCAACATTGCGGAGTGTTTGTACATATAGTTGCGGTCTTGTTCCGTTTGATTTGCTAGATCACCTGCGGGCTCATAGTCTCGAAGCATAAAACCTAAGTAAGTATCAGTTTCCACGTCAAATAAATAAGCTACAGAAGTTTCTCCCATTGCCATTCTAACACGTACATGTATTCCATTGTATCTATACTTGATTTTATCATCCCAGATTGTAAACCAAAGGCGCTCTGACTTCCCGTCCACCTTTGCTTCAATTTTAAATTTGGAATTCATCACTTTAATACACTTATTATAATCTGCAAAAAACCTGATTTGTTTGCTTGACGACAGTATGGTTCCGTGTACCACAGTTGAATTTGCGTATCTAGTATTTGCGCTGAGTCCAGTATCGCTTAGCTTTCTCATAATTAAAAAATTTTATTGTTCATGTTGTTTATCGCAGTGTCTACATATTCAAATATTGTTGAGATCTCTTTAACATTTATTTTCTTACGAAGTTCGACGATCGTAGCTGACTCGAGTCTGTAAAGTTCACGTTCTGAATTCCATGGATCTCCAATCCAACCGTCACACTTGCTGAACTCATTCACATTTAGCAAATCTAGGACCTTTTCAACTGTACCCTTATCCCTTGGGTTACCGACTTTCGCTGTTCTTACGAAGCACTTGTAATTATCAGATTCGAAAGCGTTTTCTAGCTCGGATACAAGTTTAGAATCATATGCCTTTGCGTTGTCTCGCACTATTTCAAATGGTAAACATTGAGAGTACACAACTGCAACCCTATACGTATTAAAGACAAGATTAGCAGTTTCGTGGTAGTCAATTCCATAGCCAATAATTTTTCGTGAGTGCACGTCTACTATAATACAAATCCATAGGCGTGTTACTTTTTTCGCGACAATAACATAAAACGGTAGCACAGTACCATCTATCTCCCATTTGTCTTGGATGAACCGGGGAAGCACTCGCACAATGGATGGGTCAAGGTACTTTGATACCCATTCTTTCCCGAACCGAAACGGTTTGTATCTATTTTGGATTTCCCTATTGGCAAAAAAAGATTTTGTAGAAGAAATGTCAATTGTTTGATATCCCCTTTTCATAATGTGGTGGTTCACCTGATCCGTAATATCCTTGTAGCTCAATCGCGGAGAATTTTGAATGTAAAATTTGATCATACTTTTTTTTACGTAAGGTGTAACTTTACAATTTTCTTTTGGTTTGCCTCTATTACCATGAATGATATAGGACTCGATGCTTTTGGAATTTATTTGATTGATTTTATCCTTGAAATACCTGAAAGAATTCACCTTGAAATTGTAAAGATGTCGGGCTTTCATGACTTTAAGCATGGCGTTATGCATCTCTTTCAGCGAGTATATCCCATCATTTTTTAAACATAGAATTGAATCAACTAACGAATGCATTCTTGCGTACGTGAGGACTTCGTATGAATAGAAATATCTATCTTCGTACAAATGGAAGAATCTTTGATAAAATCGTGTCTGCGTTATTGCTAAGTCGAATATTAGCTCTATATCATTAACACGATGATTATCGCTTTCGTGTAAATCATTTACAATTGAATCTGCTAGAATCTTTTCAATATCACCAATTCTTTCCTTTACTAACTTTGTCAGACTTTCAACAATTATGAACTCCCCGTTGACAAGGTCAATGGTTGCCCAATTTTGTGATTCGCCCTTTTTGTATTTTGAGATGCCATTGTCAATGGTACTTGCTGGAGTGGTCTCTAAAACTAACTCCTTCGACACAAGAGTTAGAGTATCGGATACTCTAAACGCTTTCATCGAATCTTAACTTTAATTGATCAGAATCTATTAGTAAAAATTCGTTATCTGCCT
>JBBRFY010000121.1:0-13782 GCA_038241205.1 Cytophagales bacterium | reverse complement strand
ATGCCAAAACGTTTCGGATGGCTGGCGGGTGTTGTGCGATACTTCAATATCCGAATGATCAATCGATTTACATATTGCTGCATCCCCGATTACCCAGATGGAAATGGTTTGGCGGGTGAACTGACTTCATTTGGTGATCATACTATTCAATCAAAAATTTTTTATGTCGGGTCGCTATCGCGATTTAAATCATCCACTCAACACAAAAACAAATTTGATGTGCTCTGCATTTTTTCCGGGCCGGAACCGCAGCGAAGTATCTTTGAAAAAATTGTAACAGATCAACTCGCTTCTTCAGATTTAAAATATTTCATTGTTCGCGGAATTTTTCCTTCGCCCCCAAGTGAAGACAAACACACTGTTAATTTCTACCCCTCGGTCTGTGTCCACACAGACCGAAATAAAAAGTGGCCTGTGTGGACACAGACCACGGACAGGGTTTTCACGTCACGTCCAAGTGAAGACAAACAAGTCGTTAATTTCTTAACAACTGAAAAACTTCAGGAAGTCATTGAACAATCAGAAGTCATTATAGCACGAAGTGGATTTAGTACGGTAATGGATTTAGCAGCGTTAGGCAAGAAAGCGATCTTCGTTCCAACACCCGGGCAAACGGAACAAAAGTATTTAGCCGAAACACTAATGAACAAGAAGATTGCCTTCTCGATGACTCAAGATCAATTTGATTTATCAAAAGCGTTGAACGAATCAAAACGTTATACCGGATTTCCAGTGCCTCAATTTCAAGATGATTTATTAAAAAAGATGTTGGATGAAATTTTGAGTAAGGTTGTTTGATAGAACGTTTATTTTTTTTCGAACTATATTCATTTAATATATATTGAAATAAACTTGTTGAATCAGCGGACGCTGAAAACAGTAAACACACAAGCGGACGCTTGCGCGAGACAAAATGCTTTCATTTAATCAAACCGTTGGAAATTTCCATGGTGAGCGATATTCTGGTTTGATAAAAGCATTTGCTTTAGCGTCATTCAAAAATAATTTTTTAGAATCATCCCACTGTAGTTTATTTCCGGTGCGATAGGAGATGTTGCCCATGTGTGCCAGCACGGCTGAGTTTCTTCCGAACTCTACATCGCACGTTGTGCGGTTGCGCGTTTTCATACAGTCTACAAAATTCTTCACATGTTTTTCATGGTCTTGCTTATCTGCTTCTTGAAGCGAAATACCTTCCATCAGTGGCTTTCCATCTTTTAATTCGGGCATTACTTCCCATCCTTCGCGGTTTACTACCAACGTTCCGTTGTTACCGATAAAGGCTACACCATAATTTCTTCCATACAATCCTTTTGTAATTCCGCCAACATGATCCCACTCCAACATAAAGTTTCCAAAGTCATAAACGGTTGATTGTGTATCGGCTGTTTCAATGGCGTTGGTTGGGTAAGCATAAATTCCACCAGTTGATGAAACTGATTTAGGCGCGTGCACATCCATCGCCAATAGAGCAATATCCAAAAGGTGCACACCCCAGTCGGTCATCAATCCTCCGCCTTGCTCCCAAAAGAAACGCCAGCTTCCGTGAAAACGATTTTGATTGAATGCTCTTTTTGGTGCAGGCCCTAACCACATATCGTAGTCGACACCCGCAGGTACGGGAGAGTCAGCAACTTTAGGCCGCGCTGATCCATATTCAAAATATGCCCACGTTTTTACTTTCCGAATCGTACCGAGTTTTCCGCTCTTCACCAACGCAACAACATCTTGCCAATGTTGCCCACTGCGTTGTTGTTGTCCTACTTGCACTACGCGATTGTATTTTCGCGCAGCTTTCAGCATCACTTCGCATTCGGCTATTGAATTTGCCAACGGCTTTTCTACATATACATCCTTGCCTACTTCGCACGCTTGCACCATGGGCAGGCAATGCCAATGATCTGGTGTTCCGATAATAACAGCATCAATACTTTTATCATCTATTACTTTGCGATAATCTTTATAGAGCGTGGGTTTCTTTCCCGTAATCGTATTCACTTCTGCAGCACGTTCATTTAAAATAGTATCATCAATATCGCACAAGGCAGCACAATTAATTTCAGGCAACTTTAAATGATCTTTAAGATTATACATGCCCATACCTTTACAGCCAATCAGCGCGATGTTGAATGTATCGTTTGCTGATATACCTGCCTTTGAAATATTAAAGAGCATAGGCGAGAGCACGGCACCTGCTGCAAGTGATGTGGATTTTTTTAAGAATTTGCGTCTGGAGGTTTGCATGGTTTTTACTTTAATATAAGTGTATGATCGTGCTAAAAAAAAACGACACGAAGATCGATTCATCTAAAGTAAACAAAAATTATCGGTCATTGGGAGGAACGAAGCAATCCCTCTGCTACGATGCACGGAAGTAAAGCCGTACTGACATTGAACAGAAGCAGCCTCTCAAACATGTGCTTGTTCTTTTGCATTTTATAGGGAGGAGATTGCCACGTCAGCATGTCAACGCGTGGCGCGTTGACGCTTCCTCGCAATGACGTGAAACTTTCGGTGTTTGTTCTTTGAAGTGCCACGTCATTGCAATGACTATCATTTTCTTTGGCGAGGTATGTAGATAGTTACTCAAAGCAAACTATTTCATTATGCCACCCTATCATTTTCTTTTTCTCTTACACTTCATGATATTTGACGGTTGGAATTACACACTATGGATTTTTACGTTGATACACACGCCCACATTTATCACGAAGATTTTGCAAAGGATAGGTTAGATATGTTGCATCGCTGCGAACAACAGCAGGTGAACAGGATATTTATGCCAAACGTTGATCATGAATCCATTGATAGTATGCTGGAATTGGAAAGTCGATTTCCAAATCAATGTACTGCTATGATGGGTTTACATCCGTGTTCTGTAAAAAAAGATTTTGAACGCGAACTTTACATCGTTGAAGATTGGTTATCCAAACGAAAATTTTGTGCAGTAGGAGAGATCGGAACGGATTTGTATTGGGATAAAACATTTTGGGATCAGCAACAGGAAGCATTTCTCATTCAGGTAAAGTGGGCCAAACAATATGAATTACCTATTGTGATACATTGTAGAGAAAGTATTGATGAAACGATTGCGTTGGTTGAAAATCAACAGGATGGAAAATTAACGGGTATCTTTCATTGTTTCTCAGGGAATGCAGCGCAAGCTGAGCGCATCACAAAACTTGGATTTTATCTGGGTATTGGTGGCGTGGCAACTTTCAAAAATGGCGGACTGGATTCGGTATTGCCCGAAATTGATCTTGCGCATCTTGTGTTAGAAACGGATAGTCCGTATCTCGCGCCAGTTCCGCATCGCGGTAAACGAAATGAGCCAGCGTACATTCCGCTTGTAGCAAAACGAATTGCAGAAATTAAAAATTGTTCAATTGAAGATATTCAAAAGAGCACGACACAAAATGCATTAAAACTTTTTAACGGAACATCATCTTGATAAACAATAACGCGTGTAAAACAGATTTGCAATCTCGGTACACTTCGGCAAGGGATAGAAGTGGAAAGCCCGAAGTGCGTTGGACTCGATGGCTATCGGGAGTGCGGAGGCCGGACTTGCAACGGTTAGCCCGGTGGCGCTTCGCCATGCCGCCAAAAAACATTTTACAAAACTGATGAGCATTCAACAACAAGCCAATCACGATTAACAGTTAACGGATAACGATTAACAGATAACGATTAACCGATCACAGAAATGAGCATGAAGACCATCCGCATTAATACCGCCCTTCCGGGAAAATCACGTTCGAATGTTCTCATTATATATACAGGCGGAACTTTTGGAATGACCTATGATCGTGAAGGTGTGTTAATACCTTTCGACTTTGCTTCCATACTCGATCAACTTCCGGCTTTAAAAAATCTTGCGTTGGAGATGACGGTTGTTTCATTTGAAGAGCCTATCGATTCATCGAATATAAAATTAGAGCATTGGCAAATGATTGGTCAGATCATTTACGATCACTATGATGCGAACGATGGTTTTGTAGTATTGCATGGAACCGATACGATGGCCTTTACTGCCTCTGCATTAAGCTTCATGTTAGAGGGATTAACGAAGCCTGTTGTTTTTACAGGGGCTCAATTACCTATTAGTGAACCGCGATCAGATGCTCGTGAAAATTTAATTACTTCGCTTGATATTGCTTCTGCCCGAAAAGATGGGAAAGCACTTGTACCGGAAGTATGCATTTATTTCGATTATGAATTGCTTCGCGGAAACAGATCCAAGAAAGTTGAGAGCATGCAGTTCGATGCATTTGATTCTGGTAATTATCCACCGCTGGCAAAAGCAGGTGTTAAAATCGATTATAACTTTTCGGTAATACGACCCATTGGTGGTGCTGATAAAATTGGATTACGTTCGAAGTTTGATAATAACATTTCGATACTGAAATTATTTCCGGGAATAAACCGAACAACAGTGAATGCTGTGTTGAGTTCGCCTCATCTTAAAGCAGTGGTGTTGGAAACATATGGATCGGGAAATGCGCCAACCATAGAATGGCTCATTGAAGAGTTGCACATCGCGATACAGCGCAATGTTATTATTGTTAATATTTCGCAATGCCCGGGCGGTAGGGTATTGCAAGGAAGATATGAAACCAGTAAAAGATTAAAACAGATTGGTGTTATAAGTGGAGCCGATATGACCACCGAAGCGGCTGTTACAAAATTAATGCTGCTGCTTGGTGAGGTAGGGTTAGAAAGAACGAAGGAGATGATGGCGCTATCGTTGGCGGGTGAATTGTCGAACTAAGGTTCCAAGTTCCGAGTTCAATATTCCCTGGTTAACTGAAATTCTGAAACTTTGAACTTTGAACTATAAAACATTTGCGTACCGAAGTATTTATCAATTTCTTTGTGCCCCATTTTGACAAGAAAGATTTGGAGAGGTGTCCGAGTGGTTGAAGGAGCACGCCTGGAAAGTGTGTATGCTCGAAAGGGTATCGCGGGTTCGAATCCCGCCCTCTCCGCATAAAATTAGGCTGTCTCCAATTGTAGAGACAGCCTTTTTATTTCAGTAAATAATATTTTAAAATTAATTTATGATGAAGTCGCTAACACTTGTTTGTGATTTTGAATGAACTTCATTTCTTTTATTAGCTTGTTCTTTTGCTGAACTTCAATAGATTAGCGTAAATTTTAATCTCGCTGTGACTTTATTTGGCAATCAAGATTATGAGGCCAATTAGTGAAAGGGAATACCGCCAGTAGAAAAATTTTATAAAAACTATTTAGAAATCAACAAAACCTTTAATTTTGGCCACCTCAAAGTTTATTAAACCTTTAACTATGAAAAAATTATTCGCGATTATCGCATTTGTCGGGGTACTGGCGTCCTCTGCTTCTTATGCACAAGATGACACAACCTCAAGCGTATCTTCTGAACCAGTGGCTGCTCCCGTTGAACAAGCAGCGGTGACTGAAACTGCAACAGAAGAAGAAGATCAAACTTTCCATGAAAGATTAAAAGATTTGTTTATTGATGGTAATCCTACCTTCATGACCCCACTTTTGATTTGTATGATCATTGGCTTGTCAATCTCTATTGAAAGAATCATTTCTCTTAATTTAGCGACTACTAGTACAAAGAAGTTGTTAATTCAAATTGAAGATGCACTATCTAAAGGTGGTGTTAATGCAGCGCTGGATGTAACCCGCAATACACGCGGCCCAGTAGCATCAATCTTTACGCAAGGTCTTATGCGCTACCCAGAAGGTATTGATATGGTTGAAAAATCAATTGTATCGTACGGTGGTGTAGAAATGGGTAAACTTGAAAAAGGTCTTATCTGGATTTCATTGATGATTTCATTAGGCCCTATGTTGGGTTTCTTTGGAACGGTAATCGGGATGGTGGTATCGTTTGAAGATATCGAAAAGGCCGGTGATATTTCTCCAAACATTGTTGCGGGTGGTATGAAAGTGGCCTTGCTTACAACGGTTGGTGGTCTTATCGTAGGTATGGTGCTTCAGATTTTGTATAACTATTGTGTATCTAAAATTGATGGCTTGGTTAACAGCATGGAAGATGCCTCTATTTCTTTAGTTGATATTTTGGTTAAGCATAAGCTTGTAAACAACAAATAATATGCTCGATATCGGACTCTATTTAGTGTATGCACTATTGTTTATTTCAATAGCTGCGTGTATAGTTTTTCCAATCATTCAGGCTGCAAAAGAACCGAGTACCTTTGGCAAATCTGCCATTGGCATCGGAGCTTTGGTTGTTTTATTTGGTATTTCCTATGCTTTTGCCGGATCGCATGTATCTGCTAAAGCAGCAGCGTTAGGAACTTCCGCCACCGCCTCTAAATTGATTGGTGCAGGCTTGATTATGTTCTACTTATCGCTTGTGCTGGCGGTGCTTGCCCTTGCGTATTCTGAAATCAGTAAAGCCTTAAAATAAAATGGCAAGAAATACACCTGATATTCCAAACTCTTCAATGGCAGACATTGCGTTCTTGCTTTTGACTTTCTTTTTGATGACTACCACGGTGGCGAATGTGAAAGGATTATATCTTCAACTTCCTCCTCCACCTGAGGTAAATCAGAATAAGGATGTGGAAATTCCTGAACGGAATTTGTTCAAAATACAAATCAATTCGTTTGATAATGTTTTGGTGGAAGGTAATCCTTGGACAGAAACAAATCGTGAACTTACAGATCAGATAAAGACGTTTATTTTGAACAGAGGTGCAGACCCCGCTTCTTCTGATAGTCCTGAAAAAGCAATTGTTTCTTTAAAGACAGACCGCGGTACAACCCATAAAAAATTCATAGAAATGTTGGATGCTTGCCAGGCAGCATACTATGAAATTTATGCAGACCGTGCGGGTGTAAATGTGAAGCGCTGGAGAGAGATTATTTCAGATCCTGATCTTGAGAAGGACACAAACGCTGGTCGCGAATTAAAAGCTTTGTATAATAAAGGAAGAGGCATTAAGCCTGATGGTACTGCAGAGATACCAATGGCCTTGTCTATTGCGGATCCTACAAAAGCCGGAGCTTAAAAAAAAACACTATGTCAAAGTTCAAGAAAAAAACGAATGCGAAGATGGAGATTCCTACCTCATCGATGCCCGATGTGGTGTTCATGCTCCTCTTCTTTTTCATGGTAACAACCCAACTTCGAGATTCTTCCATTATGGTGAAGCAGCGTATTCCGGATGCTACTCAGTTAAGAAAGCTGGCGAAAAAATCGTTGGTTTCGTACCTTTATATTGGCGAACCTCAAAAGCCAGAGCAGTTTGGTAAAGAACCAAAGATTCAGGCAAACGATCAGTTTATCGATACAAAAGATGTTATTCAATGGGTAAATGCTCAGAAGGCAGAACTTGGAGAATTTGAACGCGATCAAATGACAGTTTCTCTTAAAGTGGATAGCGAATCGAAACGTGGTCTTATTGCCGATGTTGAAACTGAGTTGAGAAAGGCAAACGCCAGAAAATTGCTCTACTCAACCAAGCAGAAGTCAGAAGTGAAATAGTTAAAGTATTCTATATAATTAAAAGCCCCGATAATCTCGGGGCTTTTTTATGATGGCACACACAATCGAAAAACATAACGATTCCAAAACAGTACGCGCTTGGTATATGTTCGATTGGGCAAACTCAGCCTATAACCTCGTTATAACAACCACGTTTTTTCCAATTTACTTTGCTGTCGTTACGGCCAATGCGTATGGCAAGAACAGTGTCCCTTTTCTGGGAAGAACATTTAAGAACTCTGCCTTGTATGATTATGCTTTAGCAACAGCCTATTTATTCATTGCTATTTTATTACCTATCCTTTCTTCCATAGCCGATTCCTTTGGCAACAAGAAAAAGTTTATGAAGTTTTTCTGTTACATGGGAGGTTTGTCTTGCATCGGTCTTTTCTGGTTTAAAGGCGATCAACCCAGTGTGGCATTAGGCCTGTCTTGTTTTATGTTAGCAGCAATAGGCTATATCGGCAGTCTTGTGTTTTATAATTCGTACTTACCAGAAATTGCAAAGCCAGAAGATCAAGATCGCATTAGCGCAAAAGGTTTTTCAATGGGTTACATTGGCGGCTCGGTGATGCAAGTAATTGGGTTTGGGTTGGTGCTGTATTTTGGAAGCAAAGGAGATAGCACCTCTGGGCCGTTGTTTACTTTTTTATTGGTTGGAGTATGGTGGATTGGCTTTGCTCAAATTACCTTTTTCAACTTACCAAAAAGCAAGGCACCCGTAAAGCCCAATATTAATTTTTTGACTGCCGGTTTTATTGAGCTTAAAAAAGTATGGATGCAGATTAAAGCGCTTCGTATTTTGAAATGGTTTTTAGCTGCGTTTTTATTTTACAGTATGGGTGTGCAAACAGTTATGTTAGCGGCCACGTTATTTGGTCAGCAAGCGTTAGGACTTCCGGCAGATAAGCTCATCATTACAATTTTATTAATGCAAATTGTTGCCGTGCTTGGCGCAACCGTTATGTCAAGACTATCAAAACGATTCGGTAATATTTCTGTTTTGATGGGCGCAGTTTTATTTTGGATTGGTATATGTATTTCGGCATACATTGTTGCAAGAGTAAAAGAATCCGGAATTAATGTCGAATTTTATTTTTATGGTTTAGCAGTTGGAGTAGGATTGCTAATGGGTGGCGTGCAATCGTTAAGCAGAAGTACCTATAGCAAACTCATGCCACCAACACGCGACACGGCATCCTTTTTTAGTTTCTATGACGTGACGGAAAAAATAGCAATCGTGATCGGTATTTTTACCTTCGGATTTATTGACGAAATATTTGGAATGAAAAATTCCGTTTTGATGCTCGTTGTTTTCTTTGCAATAGGATTTGCAGCATTAATCATCGCCAAAAAAATAGAGCGACAAAGTACGCCTGCTGTTTACTAATAGCGAAGATGTTTCACGGTCATTCCGTTGTTGATTAATTGTTTCAAAGAATCAATGCCGATCTTTAAATGAAGTTCAACATAGTTGGTAGTAACAGAAGAATCACTTAGCTCAGTTTTAACACCCTCTGGAACCATGGGCTGATCTGAAACAAGCAGTAAAGCACCCGCAGGAATTTTATTATTAAATGCAGTAGTAAAAATAGTTGCCGTCTCCATGTCAATTGCAGCTGCTCTTATTTTTCGTAGATACTCTTTAAATTCTTCGTCCCATTCCCAAACACGTCTGTTGGTAGTATATACAGTACCAGTCCAATAATCTTGATTGTAATCGCGGATGGTTGTTGAAATAGCTTTCTGTAAAGCGAAGGATGGGAGCGCAGGCACCTCCGGTGGAAAATAATCGTTCGATGTTCCTTCACCACGAATGGCAGCGATGGGTAAAATAAAATCACCGATATCATTTTTCTTTTTAAGACCGCCACACTTACCAAGAAATAAAGCTGCTTTTGGTTTTATCGCACTCAGGCAATCCATAATCGTTGCTGCATTTGGACTACCCATACCGAAGTTTATAATCGTAATACCATCTGATGTTGCACTGCGCATGGGTCTATCCAAACCATTGATGGGTACATTGTGCCAACTTGCAAACATCTTTACATAGTTTTCGAAATTAGTAAGGAGTATGTATTCACCAAATTGATTTAAGGCCTGACCCGTATAGCGTGGCAACCAGTTTTCAACGATTTCTTGTTTTGTCTTCATTTTATAAAGTTAGAATAAAGAAATGCACCTGAAAAGTGATTGATGTTCATTTGTATCGGTTTCTTTGCGTTGTAAAGTTATTGCATAATAATTCCAAGATGTAGATATGATTGCGCATTAACGAATACCAATTACTGATAACAGATACCAATTACTTGAACATCGATTACTTCTAGCCCAATGATCAAGCTTAACTTACCATCGTTTGAATTTAGCATGAAAGAATTGGATGGTAGAATTTGGATTTATGATGGCCTTCGAAAAAAATATTTGGTACTCACTCCAGAAGAATGGGTGCGTCAACATTTCTTGCATTATTTAGTACATCATGTTCACTATCCAAAGTCGCTAATAAAGGTAGAAGGGGGCTTGAAATTTAATCAACTTCAAAAGCGAAGTGATATTGTTGTGTTCGATCGCAATGGAAATCCTTGGATGCTCATTGAATGCAAATCGGCAGATCAACCTATAAACGAATCTACCTTGCGACAAGCTTCTGCTTATAACACGACACTCAAAGCAAAATACCTTGTATTGACGAATGGAATGAAAACATTCTGTTGCCAGATTGAAAGTGAAAATGGAAATGCTGTTATGTTAAATGATTTGCCTGTTTTTGAATGAGATATTCGAAGGGAGTTTGAATAGTATTTTTTACCAGAACAACGGTGTATGAGTAGTGAATGTGCATCGCCAATAAAAATCGTAACGGCTGCTGTGAGGTGGAATAATCGAAAGGTATTTACTTAAATGATGTTTTAAAAAACGCTATCCGTTTCAGTGTCATTATAAAAACCATTTCAAAACCAGCGCATGTTATTCGTTTTGGATTTAAATCAAATATCGTAACTTCCAAATCGCTACCAAATCCATTATTAATATGTCTGGAATTGAAAAAAAATCAAGAAGAAGTTTTCTAAAAAGAGCGTTGGGTACCGCTATCGCTACTAGCGCAACGCCTTCTCTTCTGATGGCAGATCCAAAAAGAATTATAACGCTTCCATCAAGTAAACAACCTCAGCGAATATCCGCAAATGATCAGGTAAACATTGCCGTAATTGGTATGGGGATTATGGGCTTCAATAATCTTGAAACTTCTGTTCAGGTTCCGGGTGTCAAACTAATTGGTGTATGCGATTTATATACTGGTCGATTAGATCGCGCGAAGGAAATTTATGGCAAAGATATTTTTACTACGAAGAATTATCAGGAGATTTTGGATCGAAAGGATGTTGATGCTGTGATTATTGCTACGTCAGATCATTGGCATGATCACATTTCAATAGAAGCCATGAATAAAGGCAAACATGTGTATTGTGAAAAGCCAATGGTGCATAAGCTAGAAGAAGGAGCGGAGGTTATTGCAACTCAAAAAAAGACAGGCAAAGTTTTTCAAGTAGGTAGCCAACGGGCAAGTTCAATCATTACTCATAAAGCAAGAGAGATTTTTGAATCTGGTATTATTGGTGATTTGATTTTGGTAGAAACGTTTAATGATCGACATTCTGCAAATGGTGCGTGGCAGTACTCTATCCCAACCGATGCAAATGATGGAACTGTAGATTGGGAAAAATTTATTGGTGATGCACCGAAGATGCCGTACGATCCGGTTCGTTTCTTTCGATGGAGAAATTATCAGGATTATGGAACTGGTATTGCGGGCGATTTATTTGTTCACCTCTTTACTGGTCTTCACGCTGTAACCAGTTCAACAGGCCCCAATCGAATTTTTGCAACGGGTGGTCTTCGGTATTGGAAAGATGGGAGAGATGTTCCTGATATTATTACAGGCGTTTATGATTATCCCGCCAGCGCAAAACATGCTGCATTCAATTTACAGATGCGCGTAAATTTTGTTGATGGCGGAGGTGGAGGAGAAATACTTCGCTTTGTCGGAACGGATGGTGTAATCATTATGGGATGGGACGCGGTGAAAGTGGAACGTCATAAAATTCAAAAAGATCCCGGCTATGGCGGATGGGATTCGTTCGATACGTTTACCATCGCGCAGCAAAAGGAATATGAAAAGTGGTACAAGGCGCATTACCCTGTAGCAAAACCTGAAATAATACAATCCGATATAGAGTATCGTTCACCCGAAGGGTACAGTGCAAATCTGGATCATCACTTAAGTTTTTATCGTGGCATTCGAGAGAAGACTCCGATTATGGAAGACGCTTTGTTTAGTATGCGTGCCGCTGGCCCCGCTCTGGCAACGAACAAAAGTGTTTTCGAAAAGAAAATTATAAATTGGAATCCTGAAACAGCGAAGATTGTTTAGGCCTCACCCCAGCCCTCTCCGAAGGAGAGGGAGCAGATTCCCGAAAAAATAAAATTTTGTTATACAAAGACTGAATTCTTTGACAATAAAAGGAGAGAGAAGCTCCTCTCTTTGGGATGCCAGTATAAATAAGATTCAAAAGAAGAACCTGAATAATAAAGTCAAAGAAAGTAATAGATACAGTCATCCCTCTCCACCGGTGAGGGAACGAGGGTGAGGCTTACACCAGATCGAGAGCATATACATTTAAAAAGCAACTTGTATTCTTCTAAAAATTATTGCTAAGACGATTCTAATTCATCTGGCTTTTCTATTTTTGATACAAAACCATTTCACTATGTCCGATCTTTTAAAAAATGTTCAAGCAAAAGCACAAACCTGGCTTGATAGTCCTGTCATTGATAATGAAACAAAAGCTGAAATAAAAGCACTACTCGCGAAAGAGGATTCAAAAGAATTGATTGATCGGTTTTACAAAGATCTTGAATTTGGAACCGGTGGTTTGCGCGGTATAATGGGCGCAGGTTCAAATTGCATGAACAAATATACAGTTGGCATTGCAACACAAGGGTTATCGAATTATTTATTGAAGTCTTTCCCGTTGAGTCCGATTAGTGTGGCCATTGCGCACGATAGCCGAAACAACAGTCGGTTTTTTGCGCAAGTTGCTGCGGATGTTTTTTCAGCAAATGGAATTAAGGTTTTTATGTTTTCTGAGCTTCGTCCCACACCGCTACTTTCATTTGCCATTCGGTATTTGAAATGTAACTCGGGTATTGTTGTTACGGCATCTCATAATCCGAAAGAGTATAATGGATACAAAGCGTATTGGAATGACGGGGCACAGGTTGTTCCTCCTCACGATCAAAATGTAATGGAGGAAGTAAACGCTATTACCTCTTTCGCACAGGTAAAGTTTGAAGCGAATGCGTCTAATATTTTTACGATCGGATCGGAAGTAGAGCAAGCATATTATGAAGCGGTAAAGAAGATCATTCCAAACCATGATATTATCGCGAAGCATCACAACATTCCGTTGGTATACACCAGTCTTCATGGCGCGGGCATCACGATGGTGCCAGAATGTTTACGTCAAATAGGATTTACAAATATTCACCTGGTGGATGAACAAAAGGTACCAGATGGAAATTTCCCTACCGTTCAATCGCCAAACCCCGAAGAGAAATCGGCCATGGCGTTGGTGATTAAAAAAGGAATTGACGTTAATGCAACTATGGTAATGGCAACTGATCCGGATACAGATCGAGTTGGTATTGGGGTGCGCAAGGCGGATGGCGATTTTATTTTATTGAATGGTAATCAGGCTTTTTGTTTGATGATGTATTTTATTTTGAAAAATTTATCAGATAAAGAAAATGCATACATCGCCAAAACAATTGTTACATCCGAATTGATTGATGCCATGGCGGCAAAGATTGGTGTTGAGTGTTATAATACCTTAACGGGTTTCAAATACATTGCCGAACTCATTGGGCAACTAGAAGGTAAAAAACATTTTATTGCTGCTGGGGAAGAAAGTTACGGTTACATGGCGGGTGATTTTGTGCGCGATAAAGATGCTGTTTCGGCCTGCGCTTTTTTTGCAGCCATGGCAGCGAGTGCAACGGAAGAAAACAAATCCATGTACGATTGGTTGATCGACATGTATGTGGAATTTGGATATTATAAAGAAAGCTTACTCAACCTCACTAAAAAAGGACAACAAGGTGAGCAAGAAATAAAAGCGTTGATGACAACATTCAGAAATAATCCGCCTACTGAAATCATTGGCAGTGGTGTTACGCGTGTGCTTGATTACAAAATATTGAAAGAACGAAAT
>JBBRFY010000120.1:0-13806 GCA_038241205.1 Cytophagales bacterium | reverse complement strand
TCATCTCCGGCACGATTCGAGTTCATCCACGGCATAGAGTTTTTTCCGCCCGTACTCCACGTATCCATGTTGGCAAAGGGTTGAAGGTTCAGTGGTTTGAAAGTTGGTGCAGGGGGTGGTGTAGGTATAGAGCCTGTGTAGGAGAAATAGATTTTGTTATTGTGTTTTTTACCAAGCTCAAACATGCGTTGAAGAATATCAACGCCATATTTTTCGTATCCATTTTCAAAAGCTCCTCGCGCGAGCTCACCTGCTACGTGGCCGCCAACGCCACCATTCATGTATTGCCACTTATCGCCATGCGGACCAAACCCTTTTTCAAATGGAGGATAGATGGCATACCATTCGCCAGGTGAACCGATTGGTAAATTGTTTTTTAAGGCAATGTACGATTCAATGATGGCCTTACTTTTTTCGTGGCCTATTCTTAGATTGGTCGAGTACGCATTAGATTGCGCAAGTTGTGATTTTTCATCTACTCCTAAATTTCTTTTAACACCAGGATCTTCGTCAATGAAGTGGGTGTAAAATTTTCCGTTCCACGAAAGTGCGTTGAGACGCTCGTTAATTTCAGTGGCTCGTATTCTGAATTTCTTTGCGTCCTCAACCAACCCCGCCTGTTCATACATCTCTGCCAGTTGGTTGCACGCCATAACGTACGCAGTATTATCACCAAAGAAAACACCGAACTTCGATTTTATTGGATCGATAATCATCGTATTGCTCATGCCAATGTTGGGCGTGTATTCATCGTCTACTTGAAAATCCCAAGAGTCGATGGTGTACACGCGTTTTAATAATCCAAAGCGTTGGCTCCAGCGTGCGGGGTCGTTCATACAATAATCCAATGCACGTGCGGCCGAATTTAGTTTGGCTTTCATCCAAGCGTCATCACCTGCCGCTTTCCACACTTGATAAATTGTTTGTACATAAATGTATTCCGGATGGTTTTCGGTGGGTTGACGTACAAAATATTTGTCCCCGATTTTTCGAGTATACCCCATTACCGAATCGCGGGTTTTAAAATAGTCCACGTTGCTCATGTATTCTACGAAACTCCAGATCATGCCATCCTCACGTTGTGCACCTTGCATTAAATCAGCAAACTCATTTCCATAGCCATAAAAATATTTTAACCCTTTCATGGTGTGGAAATGGTCTAGTCCCCAAGGAACAAAGTATCGGTAATTCGTACCGTTCCAATCTACACTGCCGGTGTGGGTTTTCATGCTGGTGTAAAAGAGATCGAACATTTCTTTGAAATGTCCACCATCATCAATGGTGGTAATTGCATCAACATGAAATGTCATTTCATCTATTTTATTTCCTTTTTTATCCATAAAAGTAATGGTGTGTTTGCCGAGCGATCCGCTCACTGTAAAGTTGATAGCAGGCTGCGCATTTGTGTTTACATAAACACGGCCAGTTCCATCGGCAACCGTTAATGTTTTTCCACTGGCATGCAGTATTGAAAGATTGTCGAGGGGCTTGGCTTTTGTTATGGATTGAATAGCGCCTTGATTACCCAAAACCAATGAAGGTAGTGTTTGGGCAAATGCCGCTGGTAAAATGAATACGCAGGCTAGCTGAAATAAAAGAAATGTGATTAAATTCATGCTTTTGTAATGATTAAAGAAGTTCAGTCGTGTCTTCAAAATTACAGAATAGGTGAACATTGCTTGTCCTGCTTTATCCTGTCACGCCAAAGTGCACGCAGTTGTTTGCAAACACCCTCTTCCCGTAAGGGAAAATCCTGAAAATGATTTTGTGCTAAAAAACTCCGTTCTCTAATTATATTTATTAACACTACTAAACGACAAAAGACAGAAGGTCAATAAAATATTCCTTCTGCTGTTTATATGAGTAGATTATTGCGGAATCACAAAACTTACCTCCCCCTAAAATCAAAACATTTCAGTTTGAAGCACAGGGTCTTTATTTCTTTTCTTTTTTGTGTAAGTCCTGCGCGTGTTTTCAATAAGCCAAAATAATTCGAGCAAGCTTATCAAATGTATTCTGATGATAGCACAGATGGTGGAGAATGCTTTTTTGGTGTTGGCCTTTACGCTCAGTATTTTTAACAACAGGAGGGCAATAAGCGTACACCAAATCTGGGTCTTGATTCCATTCTCTGTTTCAGAATAGAAATAGTGGAGTTGAAAGTTTTGTTTTAGCTTTTTGAACAACAACTCAATGTTCCAACGTTTCTTGTACAAGAAGGCGATCTCTTGGTTTGTAATCTCAAAGTTGTTGCAACTGAATATATAGATGCGGCCTTTATCATCTTGATATGTTATTTTGCGCAGGCACAGTGTTTTTTCCACTTTATCTTCATAGTACTTTAACTGAACATGCTCCTCTTTGAGTACACCCGCTTCTTTAGGTTGGAGTGTTTGCTCAAACACCCTGTTGACCACTTCATACACGGCATTACTTTTCATTCTGCACACAAAATAAACCTTCTCATTTGTTCATTTTGCAAATTGCAGATAATGGTTGTAGGCCTTGTCGAATACAATCAATCATGCTATGGGCCGCCAACTTTAGGTATTGCAGGAAATTCTTGTCGTGCATCTTTGCTTCGCTTATACGGGCATAAGTAGCGCAGTCGGCATGCGCATCGATCATCATGTGTACCTTCAGCCCCCCACCCCTTTTTTTCTTTCCATCATTTTTTGGGTTGCGGCCTACCCCTTTCATGATGTCAGAAAATAAACGGATGGTAGTGGAGTCAAAAATAAAAAGCTTATCGAAAGAGATCTTTTCAATTCGGCTGACCGATAAAATGGATTGAAAATGGGTGATCAATTGGAAATAGAAGTCTTTGAACAATTCATTGTCACGGTTGCGTAAACCATCACCTGCTGTGCTCTTTGCAAAAGACGAATCCATGCCCAGTTGGTTTAACTTGCCTTGAAGCCCTACCATAGCATCGCATACTTCGCCCATAGAATCGCATCTGGAAAGTATGCCAAACAGCAGGGTGACCAATTGATCCCAACTTGTAAACGTCTTGTAATATTTATCACTGCCCATAGCTAAAACCAACGTGTCAAACTTATTCTTGGGCAATAAGTTGATAATCTGTTTGAAAATTGGCTGACCGACTAAATTTTTAGATATACCTTCAAAACAAACATATAGCTTTTTGAGTAGGCGGGGCAACTTGCCTACTCATTTCAAGTTTAGTCGGTTAGTACTATAAGTAATAATAGAAAAGGAGGTCTATCGGAAGGTCGAATTGTGCGAATTGTGGCACCTAATTATGCTTATTTTCTACGGATGGCTCTAAACGGGTTTTATGTATTGCCGCTGCCTGATAAATGGCTTCGCGCATCGAACTTTCATTTGCTTGATTTTTACCGGTTAATAAATAGGCAGTGCCATGGTCGGGAGAAGTTCGGATAATAGGTAAACCGGCAGTAAAATTTACTCCGTTCTCAAAGGCTAATGTTTTAAACGCTACTAATCCCTGATCGTGATACATTGCCAGAATACCATCATACTTTGTATGGTTACCACCCGTAAAGAAGCCGTCAGCAGGAAACGGTCCATATACCAACTTACCTTTGTTTTTATAATCAGATATTAAAGGTTTAATAATTTGTTCTTCTTCAGAGCCGATCAACCCACCATCTCCCGCATGTGGGTTAAGACCTAAAATGGCGATCTTTGGTTTACTAATTCCGAAATCTTTTTTTAAGGATAGCTCCATAATCTTCAACTTCGCTTCTATTTTTTCTTTGGTGATTAAAGAGGCCACATCTTTTAAAGCGATGTGTTCGGTAACTAATCCCACCCTAAAATTTTCGCTTACCATAAACATAAGACTATCACTCGCGCCAAAGTATTCGGTTAGAAATTGTGTATGACCTTTAAAAGGAAATTCATCACTGTGAATCGACAGTTTATCAATAGGTGCTGTAACCAGTCCATCTAAAAACCCTTCTTTCAACTCTTCGCAGGCTTGCTTTAACATAATTAATGCTGCTTTGCCACTTTCTTTAGAGGCTTTGCCTGGTGTTATCTCAATATTTTCATCGACACAGTTAACAACGTTTATACTTTTTGGCGCAAACTGACCTTTGTTTCGAACCTGAGTGTAATTAAATTCTTCAATGTTTAATACCTTTCTATAATGCGATATAATTTTAGCTGAGCCGTAAATAACGGGTGTGACGAGGTTAAGCAATCGGTTGTCTGCTAGGGCTTTGATGGCGACTTCAGGACCGATGCCGTTCAAGTCTCCTAATGTTATTCCGATGCGTGGTTTTTGTATCTGGCTCATATTATAAATTCTATATCCTTGCGATTTAGTAAAATTAAGGTCGTGGTACAAAGTTGATTTTTTTAATCATACAGTTTAACGTAGTTAGAATTCAACTTTCCAACCACTTTCTTTACTCCATTTGTGTGCATGTTCTCGCCTTAGGTTTGCAGTATAAAGCAGGCTTTTAAAATTAAATATTCGTGCGGTGCATTTGTACTTTGTACTTTTGGTGCTTATGCGAATAATTAAAAACGGTAAGGTAAGACCAAAGAAATCGCTGGGGCAACACTTTCTTCACGATCAGCACATCGCTAATAAAATTGTGGAGGCACTTAAGGTGGGAGACGAAAAGATTTCTGTGTTGGAAATTGGGCCGGGCATGGGCGTACTTACTGCCTTCTTATTGAAAATTGAAAATATTGATTTGCAAGTTGTGGAAATTGATAGAGATTCAGTTGCCTATCTAAAACAACACTACCCAGTTTTGTTAAACGGTAATAAATTAATTGAAGGTGACTTTATGGAAATGGATATGGCGAGTACGCTGCCATCGAAAGTTTCGGTGATAGGTAATTTTCCATACAACATTTCGTCACAGATATTTTTTAAGATATTGAGTAATCGTCATCAGGTTGATCAAGTTGTATGCATGCTTCAAAAAGAAGTTGCTGAACGCATGGCTTCGAAAGAAGGAAATAAAACGTATGGCATTCTGAGTGTTATTCTTCAGGCATATTTCAATATTGAAATTTTATTTAAAGTTTCACCCGGTGTTTTTATACCTCCACCGAACGTAATGTCTGCAGTGATTCGATTAGAGCGAAATAAAGTTGAACGATTAGATTGCAATGAAGAACTCTTTGTGCAAGTAGTTAAACAAGGATTCAATATGAGAAGGAAGACCTTGCGCAACGCACTAAAAAATCTAAATTTGCCATCCGAAATTACAGTACTAGAAATTTTTAATAAGCGTGCTGAACAACTAAACGTAGCAGCGTTTGTTGAACTCACCAAATTAATCGAGCAATCACGTGACGGAGCAAGAACTATTTGAATTTGATTTAACAAAAGAATTTCGCGACCGCTTTCAACAAGCGTTAGATGAGCGCGACCGAGATTTTATCGTCCAATCGTTGGAAAATATTAAGGCTGCAGATATTACAGCATTACTCTACGAATTTGATGCAGAGGAATCGAAGTATGTAATGGATTTTCTCTCCCTTGAATTGCAAGCAGAGATCATCAGCGATTTAGATTCGGATACACGAAAAAGTTTTCTGAAAGTATATTCGCTTCTAGAGATTACCAATTTTCTCAATCAACTCGCATCAGATGACACGGCCGATATTTTAAATGAACTTCCGATTAAACAGCGCGAAGAAGTGCTGGCGAATCTGGAACCGGAATTGAGAGATCAGGTTACGGAATTGTTGCGCTATGAAGAAAACGTAGCCGGTGGTTTGATGGCCAAAGAATTGATTAAGGCTTACATGAATTGGACCGTAGTTCAGTGCGTTGACGAGATTAGAAAGCAAGCGGAGAATGTTGAGAAATTTTATGCCATCTATGTAGTCGATGATCAGGAAAAGTTATTAGGTAAAGTTTCACTTCAAGATTTAATTATCTCAGACGCAAAGAAATTAGTTTCTGATATTTACGAAGAAGATATTGTTTCGGTTGAAACGTATCTTGAAGACAGTGAAGTTGCTGAGATTATGACCAAGTACGATCTTGAGTCGATACCGGTAGTAAATGTGCAAGGGCAGTTGGTGGGTCGCATTACGATTGATGATGTGGTGGACGTTATAAATGAACAGGCGGAAGAAGAACGCCAGATCATGTCGGGTATTAGTGAAGACGTTGAAGAAGATGATAGCATTTGGAAAAACACCCGTGCACGTTTGCCATGGTTATTGATTGGTGTGGTGGGTGGCTTAATGAATGCAAAATTTATGGGGCTATTTGAAATGGAGTTGGCGCGCGTTACAGCCATTGCTTTTTTTACACCTCTTATTCAAGCTACGGGAGGAAATGTAGGCATTCAATCATCATCGTTAATTGTTCAAAGTTTAGCAAATTCTGATTTTGTTGACGATGGTCTTTGGAATCGTCTTACAAAAGTATTTTCCGTTGCTATTTTAAATGGTTTTGTTCTCGCGGTGTTGGTGTTGGGTGCAAACATTTTACTTTTCGGTGAATATCGATTATCGCTTGTGGTTTCAATAGCACTTTTTAGTGTCGTGGTTTTTGCATCGTTTATAGGTACCGTTACACCGCTTATTTTAAATCGATTTGGTTACAATCCTGCATTGGCCGCAGGGCCTTTCATTACAACCACAAATGATTTGCTGGGGCTAACACTTTATTTCTTCACCGTTCACATGGTTTTATAATGGCAAACAAAAACTGTCTGGTGGTTGATTCGATGCACGAAAGTTTGTTTTCGATGATGAAAGAAATCGGATGGGAAATTGATTATCAGCCACTCATTACGCGCGATGAAATAAAAGCCATTCATCACGGCTACGCAGGCCTCATAGTTCGCAGTAAAACACAAATCGACCGTGACCTTCTAGGAGAAAATCCAACTTTAAAATTTATTGGACGAGCAGGAGCAGGGCTTGATAATTTGGAATTAGAATACCTATCACAAAAAGGTATTGAAGTATTGCATGCATCAGAAGGAAACCGCGATGCAGTAGGCGAACATACGATTGGGCTACTACTAAGCTTACTTCGAAATATTCCAAAAGCAGATAGAGAAGTGAAGGAACTGATCTGGAATCGTGAAGGAAACCGGGGCGAAGAGGTGATGGGAAAAACGATTGGAATAATTGGTTATGGAAATATGGGCAAAGCTTTTGCAAAGCGTGTGAGTGGTTTTGGATGTACTGTTTTGGCCTACGATAAATATATAACCTCGTTTTCGGATACCTTTTGCACCGAAGTTAATCTTGATGCACTTTTTTCAGAGACTGATATTTTAAGTTTACATATCCCGTTAACGGCTGAAACCAAGATGATGGTTAACGCTGAATTTCTTAACCAATTCAAAAAGAAAATAATTTTATTGAATACAGCGCGAGGGGAAATTGTTTCGCTTACCGATATCGCTACTGCATTAGATAACGGTAGCCTACGGGGCGTTGCGTTAGATGTTTTAGAAAATGAAAAGCTAAATACGCTGTCACAACAACAAATGAGTGCCTTCAATTTGATGCGCAAAAAAACCAATGTACTGTTTACACCCCACATTGCCGGATGGACGTTTGAATCGCACATTAAAATTAATGTAGCTTTGGTTCATAAAATCAATGCACTACAATTGGTGTAACTGATTTTAATTGCTAATTTCCGATTGACAACCACCGGCACGAATGAGTTTTTTCAAGAAACGAGCAAAAAAATTAAATGAGCGTTTCAATTCAATTATTGAACGGCCATTACTAACATCAACTATTGTGTTAGTATTGGTAACCATTGTTGTGCTGTCGTTGAGTATGAAATATTACATTCGGGATTTTGATTCGTTCATCCAACAAGTTTTAGCAGAAGCACATGGAATGATTTTCGATATTGCCGTTATTGGTATCCTTATTTTTTGGCTTAATCAAAACGGAGAAATCAAACAACGTATTCGTACGTACAAAGATGAGATTGACGATTTTCGTTTGTGGGAATCAGAGGAAGCAGCGTTCAGAACAGTAGGTAATATTAAGCGTTTAAACAGGCACCGAATTCATGAGATCAATCTTGTAAACTGTTATTTACCTCGCACAAATTTAAATTATGCGAACCTTTCTGGATCAAACATGAACAGTGCGAATATCACTCAATCATTTTTAATTGAATCGAATTTAGAAAACGCACGACTCAACCAAACCAATTTTGAAAACTCAAATCTTAATCAGGCTATTTTAAAGGGAGCGTACGCAAGTGGAGCAAATTTTAAAGATTCATTTTTAATTAAGGCACAGTTTGAAAATGCATTTTTAATTAAGGCCAATTTTAATAATGCATTTTTAATGGAAGCGAACTTGCGAAACTGCTATGTTATGGGTGCGGATTTTGAAAATGCTAGCTTGTATAAGGCAGACCTTCGTGGCGCTAAGGGGTTAACGGTTGAACAGCTCTCGAAAGTAAAAACCTTGTATCTCGCTCAGTTTGATGACGAAATTTTAGAGCAGATAAAAACCACTCTTCCAGATCTGGTAGGCGTTTGATTTTTGCTGTGGAACAATAATGTATTACCTTTGCAATGGCAACGGTCTCGCATGCGAGGTCGTTGTTTTTCTTTTTATCCTGTTGGATGAAAAATATTAAAAAAAATGAATCACGATTTTAGTAGATTGATTATGAGCAAGAAAATTTCGTACTATACAAAAGAGGGTCTCGATAAAATAACAAAAGAACTTTCTGAGTTAAAGACTAAAGGCCGTAGTAGTATTGCCTACCAAATTGCAGAAGCTCGGGATAAAGGTGACTTAAGTGAAAATGCTGAATATGATGCTGCAAAAGATGCACAAGGACATCTTGAAGCAAAGATCGCGCAGCTTGAAAATTTGGTGAGCGGTGCGCGCTTGCTAGATGAAAATAATATTGACACGTCAAAAGTATCCATACTTTCTAAAGTAACGATCAAGAATAAAAAGAACAAAGCAACAGTTACGTATATGTTAGTTTCTGAAGAAGAAGCTGATTTGAAAGCGGGTAAAATATCAACAGGTTCACCTATTGGAAAAGGATTGTTGGGCAAAGAAAAAGGAGAGTTAGTTTTAATTACTACGCCTGCGGGAAATGTTGAATTTGAAGTAATTGATATTTCAGCATAAGATCATTATGGCTTCCATCTTCACCAAAATTATTAATCGCGAAATTCCGGGCCACATTGTGGCAGAGGATGAAAAGTATATTGCATTTCTTGATATTAATCCATTAGTTGTTGGTCACGCGTTGGTTGTGCCAAAGCAGGAAATAGATTACATTTTTGATTTAGATGATGAGTCTCTTGCAGGATTATATGTATTTGCAAAGAAGGTAGCGCACGGCATTAAAAAAGTAGTTTCTTGTAAGCGAATAGGTATTGCTGTAATTGGTTTAGAAGTTCCTCATGCACACGTTCATCTTGTGCCGATGAATACAATTGGCGATATTAATTTTACCCACCCGAAGTTGAATCCTTCTAATGAAGAAATTTCTGAAGTGGCAGAAAAAATAAGGAAGGCCATTTAAGAATTACATAAAATCAATATCCACATTCAATGGATATCGCATAAGGTATTGCAATGCTTGCTTTACTGTAAGGTCTTCAAAAAGTATTTGATACAATGTGCTTGTAATGGGAGCTCTCACTTTATAGTAATCAGCACATTTCTTTACGATCTCTACGGTGTAAATACCTTCCGCAATTTCATCTGTGCTGGCTAAAATAGTTTCTAACGTATCGCCTTGTGCTAATCGATAACCGACATTGAAGTTTCGGCTCAGAGAACTGTTACACGTTGTTACTAAATCACCAATGCCCGCAATACCTAGGAAGGCCGTTGTGTTGCCACCCAAGGCACGTCCTAGATAAACCATCTCTACCATTCCGCGACTGATCAATAATCCTTTTGCATTTTCACCATATCCCATTCCACTTAATGCTCCGGCTGCAATGGCGATTACGTTTTTAAGAACGCCCGCCAATTCAACGCCCACTAAATCAGAGTTGCCATAAACCTGAAAATTATCATTGCGCAATAATCGTGTGCCGATATTAATTACTTCATTAAAGTGACTGGCTATCACAGTCGCTCCGGGCTGACCTGCCGCAAGTTCCTTTGCAAGATTGGGTCCGGCTAAACATCCTACTCGAACTACCACGCTTTCTTCCAGGATAACCTCGCTCATTGTTTTAACCTGACTGCGATTTAATTTCTTAATCGTCTGTAATGTTTGGCCTTCTGGTAAGGTAATGTCAAAACCTTTTGTGCCGTGTATAAGAATATGATAGGGATGAAGATGAGGCGAAAGTTTTTTCATCATATCACGAAAGTGCGCGGAAGGTACAATCGGAAAAATTACATCGCATTCATTCGCGAGCTGCGCAAGGTCATTAGTCGGCTGGATGTTTTCATGAATACTATGCCCACGGTTTTCTCGCTGATGAAGAATTTTATTTACCACTTTTTCATCGCGCGCATAGAGCAAAACTTTGCCGTGCAGCGCGAGCATATTTGCGACAACCGTTCCAAAGTTTCCGGCACCGATCACCCCGACCGGTTTATCGTTAGATAAACTTTTCGAGGTCATAGCCAGCCAAACGATTATGGTAATAATAAAGCGTGTTAAAATCTTTGGTAATGATATTACCTTCTTTGTTGAGAAGTAGGGGTCTCTTCAGGTGGAAAATACCTACGTTCTCTAATCCATGCCGGATCACCAAATCTATTTTTCCTTTTAAATGTGTAGCGTAATATACTTTGTTTTCTTCCTTCAACGTATACACTTGTTTACGAACTCGTTTACACGCTGCTCTAAATTCTTCGTAAGGCAATACTTGTTCTTCTTCCGGCAAGCGCAGCAATTCAAAGAGATCGAGCTTCGGGTATTTTTGCTGCCACATTTCGAAGGCAACAAACGCAACCAAGTGACTACTAAACACGCGGTTTATTCGATGGTATTCTTTTACAATTTTTTGACTCAACATGCGCGTATATTCATCTTCACGCTGTTTATCAATTGTTATTTTATGATCAGTTGTAAAATAATCTTTTGTTTCAATCACTCTTCCCTGTGCATCAAGACTTCTGCCATCATCATCAACATAATTTCCCATTATGTCAAGACCTTGGCCGATGGACACTGAAATATTAGAACCTTTTGTAAAGAATTTAAATAGGAATTGTATCAGTTGCCAACTACCATACTTATCCTGTTCCGGTAAGTAGCGCGATTGACCTTTAGATGAAAGGTATTCATCAATTAAATCGGGTGCCTCTAAAACAAAATGATAATTTAAGGTAACAGGTACTATAAAAATCTTCCGTACCTCTTGCCCTTCGGGAGTTTCTAAATACAAATTTCGCTGTGCTTCAATAGCAGAACTTAATAATCCCAACTTAAGTTGATTTTCAAGCATGCCCGATCTGGATCGTGTTCCGCCTGGAAAAAATATACTATGCGCTCCTTTCTGAATTGCTAATGTAGAATAGAGTTTAAGCGTTTCAAGATAGGGTACATTTTTCTTTCTTCGATCTACCTTGAATGCCCCAAGGCTAGTCATAAAGTAGGCGAGAATTTTTATGTTAAAAAGATTTAATCCGGCTCCATAGATAAATGCGGGTAAGCCTAAGGAATGTATAATCCAACCAATTAAAATAGAATCGAGATTACTAAAGTGTGTCGGCACCATCACTACTGTTCCGTGGGTTGCCAGTGACCGCAATTGTTTTGCCTTGCCAACAATTTGAATTTTATCCCGTAAGGTATATTTGCTACGGAAAAATGCGCCAAACTTTTTTACACGCGCACCATTTAGGAGTCTGCCGAATCCAAACTTTATTACTTCACGCGTAATTTTATATGAACTCGCTTTGAAATCTCCTGCAATCTCGCTGGCATAACGTGATGTAATGCGCAGAAGAAGTTCGTCTGCTTTTATTTTCGATTCCTCTGGGGTCTTTGTATTAAAGAGAAGTAATTCTTCTTTTATGGTTCCCCAAAATTGAGGTTCATCAGCGGCATCAACACGCCACCGATTTCGTTTCATGCGTTGTTGCTCACGATAAACTGTGGCTTCTAATTCTTCAATAACATGCTTGGTAGTAGGCCGAACTTGTTTGATTCGATCGAATGATTTTTGAGCTACCTCTTCAATAAATTCCTTTCGGTTTTTACTGAGTTGATATACCGGCCAGTCTGGTATGCCATCCAGAATGGGTTTGTATTTTCGGTTCTTATTTTTCTTTTCTACTACGTCCATCAAGCATGCAAAATAATATAAATTAGATCACGGAAGGGAATTGTTAGATATTTTAGACTTTTTGAATGGCCAGAGTCCAATCGTGTGCCATCTCCGCAAATCGATTCAATGCTTTATCGATAAACTCTTGATCTACTATAGTAAGAAGGTCAGCATCAGAATTAATATCAAACTGATCAATTTTGAAAGTTTGTTCCATATACCCCTGCTCGAGTTTGACGAGGTAACGATTATTCCATGCAAGGAGCGTGATCTTACAATCTGGATGTGGTATTTCTCCTACTACGCGCATCGTAAATTTTATTTATAATCATCCACTGCGGCCAGCGTACTCTTAACAATGTTCAGTTCTTTTTCAAGCTGCTGGTAAACACTGCTGGTGTGAAGTTTATCAAATTTCATTTGGCGGATAAGTAATCTTAGTTCAAGTTCTCTTTTACGCAAATCGTGGGCATCAACTGTCCGTGAATTCATGCTAAGTGTAGGTTGGTCTGGTTTGGTTTGCGAATATATCGGTTTAAGTTGGCTGTTGAAAGTGCTCGTTCATAATTGGATATTAAATATTTCTTCAAACATGCTTTATGTAGGCTTTTCTTTTTGGTCTCACCTTGTTCCTCAAATGTAGAGAGGATGTAAGCAGAGCTTAAGTACACTACATTGAATGTTTATCCTTGATTGTAGATCTTGGTATTGGTTTGAACTTCATTTTTTTCATGGTAAAAAATTCCAGTTCATTATCTTTGTACGAATATTTAATGCGATAACGATTCGATCGTTAAACAACCATCAACGAACCACAATTTCAAATGAAATATCTCATTGCCGGTTTGGGCAACATTGGTGCTGAATATGAATTGACTCGACATAATATTGGTTTTCTTGTGCTTGATCAATTAGCAGAGCAACAAAAATGTTTGTTTTCTACAAATCGACTGGCTGAAAAATCAGAGTTCAAGTTTAAGGGTAGAACCATCCACGTTATTAAGCCTACTACCTTTATGAACCTAAGCGGAAAAGCGATTGGTTATTGGCTGCAGGAATTGAAAATTCCAAAAGATAACTTGATGGTTGTGGTGGATGATCTGGCATTGCCGTTTGGTAGCTTACGAATGAAACCTAAAGGAAGTGCCGCTGGTCATAATGGATTGAAAAATATTGAACTTGTACTTGGCACGCAAGAGTATTCAAGATTGCGTTTTGGAATTGGTAATGATTTTGGTAAAGGTCAACAAGTCGATTTTGTATTAGAGAATTTTTCGCAAGATGAATTTAAAGCGATATCGCCCATTATGAATAAAGCAAATGAAATGATCCTTTCATTTTGCACACAAGGTATTGATCGAACGATGAATCAGTTTAATGACTGATGAATATGATTTGCCGCAAGCTTCACGCTTCAGGCTGCAAGCTTATAGCATGAAGCCTGAAGCTTGCGGCCTGAATTTAAGAGTATGCCGAACAAAAAAATACTAACTAACTGTTGAGCCCGGATTAACAACTTCGTTTGGTTGAAGCAATCTCAGTTTTCCATCAGCATCTTCTGCCATTAGAATCATGCCTTGTGATTCAA
>JBBRFY010000119.1:0-13825 GCA_038241205.1 Cytophagales bacterium | reverse complement strand
GGATGGGGATTGCTTCGTTCCTCGCAATGACGTTTTTCTCGTTAAAGAATTATTCCAAAACTAAAAGCATTTACTTTCGGGCCTTTGTTCGCTGTAAACACTTCGTTCAGATCATAGTTGAGAAACAAATCTGTTCCGCGAAATCCAAGTTGCAAGCGTGCACCATAACGAATGTTTTGGATGTAGAAACTATCGTGATTGCGATCTTTCTTTTTATCGCCATCTTCATCTTTAAAAACCTGTTTCGAGTAACTATCGATTTTGTAACCAATATAAGGACCAAGGCCAATACGGAATCCATTGCTATGATGATTATCCCACTTGTGCGCCTTATGGTTTCGTTTACCGAAATCAAGTACGGGAATAACGGATGCATTAAGGTAACAAACTGTTAATTTGCTTTTTGTGAAATCAACTGTTGCCGTTCGGGGATCTTGCGTAAAAGAAGTTGTAAACGCATCTTTTGATACAAGCGTGTTGTCATCCTGAAATTTAAAATTATACCAGCTCACACCACCGCCCCATTCTAAAAAGAATTTATTGGCAAGTCGCGTTCGTTGAATCGAATTCAAACCTACATAAAACGAACCCAATGGTCTCACAGCATATTGCTCATCATTGCTATCTGGAAATTTACCTTTCGATAAAAAATTGTTAGTACCTAAATCAATGTTAAATGATTGATGTGTTCTGCGATTCCTTTTAGTGTGGTGATCTCTATCGTTGTCATTCCAATCTTCATCATCGTCATCACTATCTCTATGATGATCATTGTGCCAATTTTCGTTATCGACTGTAACGTGTATTGTAGTGTCTATGCCCGGTAATTTGTTTGTATCTGATTTTTCAATCTTGGCAAGAATATCGTCAAAGAGAGCTTGAAAATTATAGTTCTTAAGCGTAGATAGATCACTTCGATCTTTCATCGTAAAAATTACCTTACTCGTATTTGCCAGCGGTACAACTACAGAGTCTTGCTTTTGTGCGAAGGTGAATGTTACACTGCAAAATAGTAAGGTTGCTAAGATTATCTTCTTCATATTATTGTTTGTTTTGTTCACGTTGTTTTTTATAATCGAAATTCAATGCGAGAATTTCATCTTTCATCTGTCTAAGGTCTGCCAGCGGACGTTGATCATTCGTCAGATCGCTGGCTTTATTCAACAGCTTTCTAAACGAAGATGTTTTTATATCATCAGAGGTTGCTTCTGTGATTGTATTTTTTATTAAATATTTATTGGCTTCTTCTGCGGTAACAATAAGTGTTACGTAGGTATCAGAATTTTTAGTTATCGTTTCTACTTTTGCATCAACTTCTTCTTGAGCAATTATTATTTCGGTTACACGCGCAACCTCATTCCAATTATTTTCATGAGGTGTAACGGATTCCGACATTGCCATTGCTGGTTCTTGAGTTTTTTGTTTTTGTTGATACTTCTCTTTATCAATCTTTGCTACAGTATTTTTCTGAACAGCCTCAGGTAGTTTACGTGGTGCATCAATTGTGTTAGGTAGTTCTTTACTTACCACCTCATCTTTTAGTGTAGGCAGCGGTTTAACTTTCTCATTAGTCTTAGCAAAAGTTTTTTCAGATGGTTGATTTTTTGGCCAGAGCAAATAAGCAGACACAGCAATCAGTAAAAGGGAAGCGGCTACTTTCCACCACAATCCTTTCGGATTCTGTTTATCAAGATTCGTTTCTATTTTATCCCAGGCACTTGCTGGTGCCGGCTTTTGAAACCCTTCCAGCTTTTCGCGAAAGAGTTTATCAGGTTGTTGATTCATCGTTGCTTATTTTTTGATCTATAATCCAATCATTTTCTACGAGCAGCTTTTGCAAATACGTTCGTGCACGGCTTAACTGTGACTTTGAGGTATTTTCACTGATGCCCAATTGATTTGCAATTTCTTTGTGAGAATAGCCTTCGATGGCATAGAGGTTAAAAACAATTCGATACCCGGTAGGTAGTTCCTGAATCATTTTTAATAAATCTTCTTCTTCAAGATGGTCATGAAGTTTATCGTAATCTGGTTCACGATCGACCTGCTCAAGATCGGTTTCGAGATACATCGATCTGTTTTTGCGTAAATGGGTGAGCGCCTCGTTTACTATAATCCGTCTGATCCATCCTTCAAAACTTCCTTCGCTTTTAAACTGATTTATTTTTTCGAAGATGCGTGTAAAGGCTACAATCAGAATATCCTCAGCTTCGGCAACATCGCGAACATAGCGGTAGCAGATTGCATACATTTTTGAGGAATAGGTATCGTAAAGACGTTTCTGCGCACTTCTGTCATGCGACAAACATCCTTTAATCAACTCATCTTCTGTAGCCCGGTAAATTTTGAATCTCATTTAATCGATTTCAAAGGTAAGATGCAAAGGGTTGGCAACAGGTTGCTTGGGCTAAAGAAAATATTTAAATGTATAATTCAAGCATAAAAGCTCAGTTGCGAAGTTTCACAATTAAATTATAGCACGCATTCCAAATAATCGCGAGATTCAATAAAGTCCGTTTGTTGGAAATTTGAATAATCAGTACCAATGTGCGCGATTATTTTAATCAATTGATATAAAATGTTTAGCCTTAAAAAAACTTTATGATGCGTACGCAAAATGTTGCGCTTTCGTATGAGTTGATTGCGGACGATTAACCATTAACGAATAGCCATTAACAATTCCCCCTACTGCTGCATTTGTATTTCCTGATGTCTGCGGAATGAATTTTTAGTTAGCGAGCTAACTTGAATCGGTTCGATCACTTCATTTTTATCATCGGTATGAAAACCATCTTCATACGATACGGCAACGGCTACATCTAATGTATGATTGGACGTGCCGCGATAAGTACCTTTCACTGGAGAGCAGTCCGAAAAGTTTTTTCCTACCGCAAGGCGAACATGTGCATCGTTCACTAAAATATTATTTGTTGGATCTAAACCCACCCACCCATAAAATGGAATGTATGCTTCAACCCAAGCATGCGTTGCTCCCGCTCCACGAAATCCATCTTTGTTCGGACAGATATAACCGCTTACATAACGAGCCGGTATTTTTAACATGCGCAACATCACCAACAACACGTGTGCAAAATCTTGGCATACACCCGATTTTAATTTCCACACTTCATCCAAAGTAGATTCAACGGTAGTGATACCTTTTTTGTATTTAAAATTTTGATAGATATAGTCACAGAATTCGCGAGCCGATTGAAGTGGTGTGCGGTCTTTGCCACGCTCAGCTTCTACCAGTTCTTGTAATTCTGCTTGTGCGTTAATTCGACCAGCTTTTATAAAATCAATAATATGAAGTTGATATTTTATTTTTTCAAGCTCTGCCCATTGCGCTTTGTGAGAATGATCGTCCCTCGGCATTTCGCGTGCAGTTGTGTTTACCAGCAGTTGAGAATCAATAATCAATTCACGATGGGGTTGCGATTGTGTAAAGGTACCAACCTCGTTTCCGAAATAATCTTGATGCGTGTGGATAATCGAATTTCCCGAAAGGGTAATGCTATGCTTTAATACCTCCTGAAAATTATCGCGAATAGGATATAGCATAATTTGGTTGGCGCTGTCGCGAACCATGTCTTCGTATATATACTTTGTGATGTGTCTGATCTTAAATTTCGACATGACGATACATTAAAGAATTAACTATATGCAAAATAATACTGGTTTAGCGTTACACCAATTTGTGCAAAATCAGCGCTTATTTCGGTAAGGAAATGATGCAAGCCAACGCGCGAAACACTTTGTACATCAGAATACAAAACCTTGCTCCTTAATTTTCCGATTTGAAAATCAAGTTGCGTAAAGCCTTCCGTGTTCTTATCGTCACGTAAGCGATCGATATATTTTTGAAGTTGATTGAGTGAATATAAAACCGATCGTGGAAAATCAACATTGAATAAAATCTGATCAATAATGTTACGCACTTCAAATCCTGATCGATAGCGTTTTAAATACAAAGCGTATCCTGAAACAGAGAGCAATAGATTTTTCCAATAGGTAGTATCAGTCTCCTTATCCAAATCGTACGCACTATCGCTAAATTTTATATCCAATACACCTGCCGATTGTGTTGCTCGCTCCAGGTATTTTCCGATGTTCATAAACGATAGACCTTCTCCTCTAAACATTGTAATGTCGGCAACGCCATAATACAACATACATTGTTTAATCAGTCCATCAAGCACGGTTATCGGATCGTCAAATTGTAGTGAATACTCTAGTCGCCCGTCTCTCACAACATGATAAAATTCATTAAGACTTTGCCATAATTCTTTCGTGATGTTATCTTGAACGCCACGCGCATTTTCGCGCGCCTCATTTACCATATTGAAAACTGAATTTGGGTTTGTTCGATCTAATACAATGTAATGCAAAACCTTCCGACTGTTTTTCTCAATTTTTGTAATGCTTTCATCATCTTCAAAACTGCCAAAAATTTTTAATACGGGTCTCCAGGTAAAGTCATCACGATTATCTTGCGATGACGCATAATTAGTTTTGAGCATTCTTAAAATGCTATCCGTTCGCTCCATGTAACGCGACATCCAATAAAGCGAATCAGCAACGCGGCTCAGCATACCTTAGTCATTTTTGATTTCATGGTTAAACCAATTTTAAATAATTTAATGTGGCGATATTAACAGGAATATTCGATGTACGATTTTCGAAGTACGATTGAATCGTACCTCGTACTTCGAAAATGAATTCTCTTAAACCTGCAACACTCAACCTTCTCATCCATCTTGATTTATTTATTATTGCAGCACCCACGTGTCTTTGCTTCCACCACCTTGTGATGAGTTTACAACTAGAGATCCTTCTTTCAATGCAACGCGCGTTAACCCGCCTGGCACAATTTCAATTCCGGAAGGTCCGCACAATGCAAAGGGTCTTAGGTCAATGCGTCTGGGCTGAACTTTGCCATTGATATAACACGGTGTTGTTGATAAGCTGATGGTAGGTTGAGCAATGAAATTGCGTGGGTCTTTTATAATTTCTTTTTTATAATCTTCAATTTCTTTTTCAGAAGAAGCGTGGCCCATCAACATTCCGTAGCCTCCCGATTCGTTTGTTTTCTTCACCACCATTGTATTGATATTCTGCAAAACATAATCTCGTTCATCTGGTTTTTCCAGTTGATAGGTAGGCACATTTTTTAGAATCGGTTCTTCGTTTAAATAATATCGAATCATTTCAGGCACATACACATACACTGCTTTGTCATCGGCAACGCCATTACCTATGGAGTTTACGATCGCAACATTTCCTTTTCTATAGGCTGATAAAATTCCGGAAATACCCAATACACTTTCAGGATTGAAAACCAATGGGTCAAGGTATTCGTCATCTACTCTTCGGTAAATTACATCTACTTGCACCAAACCTGACGTTGTTTTCATGAACACATGATGATTCTCTACCACTAAATCACGACTCTCCACTAATTCAATACCCATCAATCTGGCAAGTGTAGTGTGTTCGAAGTAAGCAGAGTTATAAATACCTGGAGTGAGCAGAACAATGTTTGGTGAAGTGATTTGTCGTGGTGACAACTCCATTAAGTTTTTGTAGAGCAGGCTTGGATATTGCGTAACGGGTCGTACTTTATTTTGTGGTATAAGATCGGGAAAAATTCGTTTTGTGATTTCCCGATTCTCAATCATGTATGATACTCCTGATGGTGTTCTTAAATTATCTTCCAATACATAGAAGGTTCCATCGGCATCACGAATCAAATCGATGCCGGCAATGTGTACATAAATATCATGCGGAACCTGAACACCTTGCATCTCGCGTAAGTAATGCGGACATGAATAAATTAAATCGCTTGGAACGATACCGTCTTTTAAAATGAACTGTTGATTGTAAACGTCTTTTAGAAAAAGATTCAATGCTTTAAGGCGCTGCGTAATTCCGCTTTCTATAAAATTCCATTCTGAAGCGGTAATGATGCGCGGAATAATATCAAATGGGAAAATCTTTTCAACTCCTTCGCCACTGGAGTAAACCGTAAAGGTAATTCCCTGACTCATGAAAAGACGTTTCGCTAATTCCTCTTTCTTACTAAGGTCATCACCAGGAATGTTGAGCAAAAAATTATATATATTCTGGTAGTGTGGTCGAATGCGCTCTTCATCGTACATCTCATCCCAAATGGAATTACTTATCGGATAATTGGCAAAGAGGTCTGACGTCATAATATTATTTTGTGAAAGCCCAAAATACCAAGCTTAAAAATGATAATGAACCAAGTTGACGATATTTATTTACGCAAACGAATGATAGCGTGAGTAATTGTTAAAAAAAAGGCCACCTGAAGTAGATCAGGTGGCCTTTGTAATAATGTGGAGAATATTATTCAGCCACTACAACAATTTTAATCTCGTGCTTGATTTCTTTATGAAGATCAAGAGTAGCAGAGTATGTACCTACTTGCTTCGGGATTTCTTTCAAGTGAACTTTTTTGCGGTCGATATCGAAGCCTTTCGCCTTCAATGAATCTGCAATCTGAAGCGCTGTAACAGCACCAAAGATTTTTCCGCTTTCACCTGCTTTCGTTCCAATTTCAATAGTAAGCTCGCCAATTTTCGCTGCGAGTGCCTCTGCATCCTGCTTTAATTTAGCAGCCTTGTGGGCGGCCTGGCGGATGTTTTCAGCAATCAATCTTTTGTTTGAATCATTAGCAATAAGAGCAAAGCCTTGTGGAATAAGGTAATTGTTACCGTATCCTGCTTTTACCTTAACGGTGTCGTTCTTATAGCCAAGACCATCAACGTCTTGTTTTAATATTACTTCCATGTTCGTAGTTCTTTAAAAGTTTAACGATTACTTTAATCCATCACTAACATACGGAAGCAAAGCAATGTGACGCGCGCGTTTTACAGCTTGTGCCACCTTCTTCTGAAACTTCAGGCTAGTGCCGGTTAATCTGCGAGGTAAAATTTTACCTTGCTCGTTGATAAACTTCAAAAGGAAGTCAGGATCCTTATAATCGATATACTTGATACCGTTTTTCTTGAAGCGACAATACTTAGGTTTAACCTCAGCGCGCTTTACAGGTTCGTTCATTAATGTCATAACTATGCTCGCTCCTCAGCTTTTCTAATTTGTTTCTTAGGACCTTTGTTAAACTCGCCCTTGCGTCTACGTTCGTTGTAGATCACCGCGTGTTTATCAAGCACTGTTGTTAAAAAGCGCATGATGGATTCGTCTCGTCTGTACTCGGTTTCGAGTGAAGCGACAACTGTGGAATCTGCCGTAAATTCAATCAGGTTAAAGAAGCCTGTGGATTTCTTTTGGATGGGATATGCCATCTTTTTTAAGCCCCACTGCTCTGTATTCACTACAGTTGCATTTGCTTTCTTCAAAACCTTCACGAATTTTTCGACAGTATCCTTTGCCTGCTCATCAGACAAAACGGGATTTAGAATGAATACCGTCTCGTAATTGTTCATGTTTATTTTTGGTTTTTGAGGGGGCAAAGGTATGAAAAATGCCTTTACTAGCAATGTGATTCGGAAGACTTTTAAAAAACAGATGGATAATAGGAGTGAAGTTGCTTTAAACTGTTTTAAACCGCTTCATTGCCAGATTCGCCACGGTTTCACCAATAGAAAGTGAGGAGGTAGCTGCTGGCGATGGCGCATTACATACATTAATAACCAGCTTATCTTCCAGAATCATAAAATCATCTACAAGCCCGCCATCACGATCGCAGGCTTGAGCGCGCACTCCCGCACCGCCCTCAATGAGGTCATCCTCGTTAATTTCGGGCATTAACTTTTGAAGCGCTTTTGTAAAAGCAGCTTTTGAGAAGGATCGATACATTTCGCCCATTCCCGTTCGCCAATATTTAGACGCAACTTTCCGAAATCCGGGCCACGCCAAAGACTCCGCTAGTTCCGCTAGATTAATATCTGATTTTTTATAGCCTTCGCGTTTAAACGCCAGTACTGCGTTCGGACCACACTCGACACCGCCACCTACCATTGTGGTAAAATGAACTCCCAGAAAGGGAAAGTTTGGATCGGGAACAGGGTAGATTAGCGTCTTTACTAAATATTCTTTTTCTTTTTTCAGCTTATAATATTCGCCACGAAAAGGGATAATCTTAAAGTTTAGGTCTTTTCGCGTAAGCGCAGCAATTTTATCAGAATACAAGCCGGCACAGTTCACCATCAGCCTAGCCGTATAACTTGAGTTTTGTGTTACGACTACAACTGAATCATTACCCAACTTTACATCAATTACCTTTTCACCCAGCTTTATTTCGCCTCTTTGCTTTTCAAAAACTTCAGCATACTTTTCAGCTACTACCCGATAGTCAACAATACCAGTTTGAGGAACATGGATGCCCGCTATGCCAGCCACGTGTGGTTCATATTCTTTTAATTCAGCTTGATTAAGTTTCTTTAAATTTTGTAGTCCATTTTGAAGTCCGCGCTCCATAATGGTATTCAAGAATGGAAGCTCCTTTTCGCTTGTCGCGACAATTACCTTTCCACACAAATTGAACGGTACATTGTGCTTTCGACAGAAATCAATTAATAAGGTGTAACCTCTTATACAATTGATGGCTTTTAAACTTCCGGGTTTATAATAAACCCCGGAGTGAATCACGTTGCTGTTATTCCCTGTTTGATGATTGGCTACAACCGTTTCTTTCTCCAGAAGAACAACCTTTAAGGAAGGATTTTGATTGGTAAGTTGAAGTGCTGTGGCTAAACCTACGGCTCCCCCTCCAACAATAATAACATCGTATTGCACGCTATTTTTTTGCGTGAAACTAGCGATTAAATTAATATTGGCTGCAAGCCGCTTTCTTGTTAGCTAAAATCATTTATCGAAAAATACCTTGAGAAGCAAGAAAAAACTTTGAGTGATTTTGAATAGTTAACGGTTGCCAGTTTCCGGTGAATGGTAACTGGAGAGCGGTAACTTGTGACCGTTTTCTATCTTCAACTAGGTATTCCTTTGAATTGACCACCTAAGCCTTAATTGGCCTTACCTTAACGTTGAGTCCTTTGTTCACAATCACAAAATGATTTTTTGGAATGAGAGTCCAGTCTTTGTCCTCTGTGAGTTTTTCAGACACAACCAATACAGCATTGTCATCATCTTGCCGAGCTACCAATTTGGTAATGCCATCTTCTACCACATAACGACTTCCTTCAGAATGGTAAAGTGTGAGCGCGTTTTTTTCCGGATTGGTAACGTATCGCGTACCGATAAAAAATAATCCGTTTGTTACCACCATGTTTAAATAAGCTTCTTCTTTGATGCCATTGTCGGCCATCATTTTTTTTAGTGCTTTAAAGGTCCGTTCGAATGCATCGATAACTGCTTCCTCACTGATTGCCTTATGATGTGTAAATAATTCATTTAACAGGTAAGCAAAAATATGTTCAGAATCAGTTTGTCCTTTAATCCAATTGTAAAGTTCATCGCTTAATGGTTCTCGGAGTTTTCGTTTTATCAATCCGAAGTTTTCAACACCACCATTGTGCATCATCAACAGATTCTTATACCTAAAAGGATGACAATTCGATTCCGAAACATCGCCAACAGTAGCCGACCGAACATGCGCAGCAAAACATTCGGTACTAATTTTAGGCGCCAGGTTTCTTAAATTCCGATTGCTCCATGCCGGGTTAACCGAAATAAAAACAGCGGGTTCATTATTCACTGCAGGTACGTACCAACCCATTCCAAAACCATCTCCATTTAAGGGCTCTTCAATTTCTTTTGCGTGAATGCTCTGCTTGATTAAAGAGTTCTTAGGCTGGTATAAAAGCTTATCAATAATAATGGGCGATCCCATGTAGATCATTAGTCGACACATAAATTAAGAGGTTTTTTGACCTAAAAGTTAAGTTGTTTGTGTAGAAATATAAAACCCGCAAATGTGATCGGCAATACCTTACTTCTTCTCGAATTTCATTGAAACTGAATTCATGCAGTATCGCAAACCGGTTGGTTTAGGGCCGTCATTAAAAACATGGCCTAAGTGGCCACCACAACGCGAGCACACTACTTCATCGCGCACCATACCATAACTTGTGTCTGTACCAACCGTTACGGCCGTATCGTTTATAGGTTTATAAAAACTTGGCCAACCTGTTCCAGATTCAAATTTTGTTTCGGATTTAAATAGGGGCAACGCACAGGCTGCACATAAGTAAGTACCATTTTCATGACTATCCCAATTCTTGCCTGAAAAAGCGCGTTCAGTTCCTTTTTCGCGCAAAACGTGAAATTCTTCAGGTGTAAGCTCAGCTTTCCACTCCGCTTCTGATTTGGTTATTGTGTTTTTTGCCTGAATGATTTGCTTTTCAGTCGTTTTCTGTTGAGAACAGGCCGGCAAGATAAAGCTTGAGAGCAGAATTATGATCCATGTTTTCTTTGGCATAGTATTGTTGTTTGGTGTATATACGAGGCTATAACTTCAATCGGATTGGTATCGTTCGATTTGTTTAGTCATGCACAAGACAAAACTGGCCAACTTCTTGCCAGACCATCCACACGTTATAAAACAGGAGAATTTTAAACATTTATTGATATGATGAACGATATTTTTGTTTGCTTTTTAAAGAAACAGTATAATTACCTGAACATGAAAAAAATTCTTCTTGTATCAATTTTTTTACTCAGCGTTCAGCTGAGTTTCTCGCAGAATTACAAGCTGCATTCTGTATATATGTATAGTTTTACGCGCTATATTCTCTGGCCAGAGGCTTACAGTCAAGGGGATTTTGAGATACTGGTACTTGGAGATTCGCCAATTTTAGAAGAGCTTAAGACAATGGCGCAAGCAAAGAAGGTGGGTGATAGAACTATAAAAGTTACTAAAATTTCGAATCCCAACGATATCCATAAGTGCAGTATGTTATTTGTGCCCGCTGCTAAGTCGGGTAAAATTGACGAGGTTCTTGCAAAAGTAGGAACACAATCAATTTTGGTAATTACAGAAGAGGCCGGTTTGGGAGCGAAGGGTAGTAATATTAACTTTATTGTGAAAGATGGTAAATTGGTTTTTGAATTAAACCAAGGCGCTATAAATAAACAAGGCTTGAAAGTTAGTTCGGAATTATCCCGACTGGCGATCTTGATTTAAAACCAACCTATGGAAAAAAAGAAGTCTAGCCTTCGCTTAACTATCGGAACAAAAATAATCGGTAGTTTTCTCATTCTTATTTTATTATTTGTCGGCATTGTTTCCCTTATTTTTTGGAAGGGTAATGTAATAGACAATGTAGCGAAGAGTTCGAAAGAAAATTACAGGCCATCGCAAGAAGCCATTCGTGAATTTGTATTGTTAGTAACCCGCTCTAAAATGTTGGTTACAAATTGGGTTTACTTATCTACCAACGAAGAAGATAAAAGAGCGTTGAAGGTATTGCAGGATACGGATTACCCCGCACTGGAAGGGAGAATTAAAAATCTGATGACAACATGGGAGAGTGATAGCCAACGCCTTTGGATGGATACCGTTTTTATTATGTTTGATGAATTGGTCGAAATTCAAAAAGAACAAATTCAAGCCACGCTTCAGTCTTTCGACAGTTATGAAGATGGCATGGTAAAATTATTAGCAGAAGATGCCATTGCCAGTCATATTATTCCGCGCACTTCCAAGTTAATCGATTTACTGGACAAAATATCAAAAGAGCAAAATACAGTTACCACCAAATCGGATAGAGACGTTATTGATTCAATCTCTAGTCTTAAAAACTTTACGCTCATATTAGGGGGTTTTATTGTTTTAATTGCTTTGGGCAGTGCCATATTCTTAATGCGTTCCATAACGAAGCCAGTTAACTTCCTAAAAAATGTTGTAGTGAAACTTGGTAAAGGCGAGTTGGTGGAAGAAAAGCAAGCACAGTTTAGCAATGATGAAATTGGAGAAATGGCATTTGCAATGGATAACCTGGTAACGGGTTTAAAAGGCACTACCACATTTGCTGAGAATATTGGAAGCGGTAATTACCAATCTAATTTTAAGCCATTAAGTGAACATGATGTGTTGGGAAATGCATTGATCAACATGCGTGATAATCTTTCTAAAGTTGCAGAAGACGATAAGAAACGCAACTGGGCAACGGAGGGACTTGCTACATTTGGTGAAATATTGAGAACCAATACCAATGATATTTTAAAGTTATCAGATGAGATTATTGCGAACCTGGTAAAGTATTTAAAAGCCAATCAGGGCGGATTGTATATTGTTGATGATGCAGAAGGGGACGAAGAGCCATCCATGTCAATGAAATCATGCTATGCCTGGGACAAGAAAAAATTCTTAAACCATAAACTTCACGTTGGCGAAGGTTTGGCTGGCCAGGCTTGGCAAGAAGGTGACATTGTTTATTTAACTGATGTCCCGCAAAATTATGTTAAGATCACATCCGGCTTGGGAGATGCTAATCCAACGTCCGTTTTAATTGTGCCTTTAAAAGTAAACGATCAAATTTTTGGTGTGGTTGAAATTGCATCGTTCAGTTTGTTTAAAGATTTTGAAATTGAATTTGTTCAGAAGATTGCAGAAAGTATTGCTTCTACAATTTCATCTGTAAAGGTAAATGCGCGCACACAACGATTGTTGGAAGAGTCACAGCAAATGACGGAGCAAATGCGGGCGCAAGAAGAAGAGATGCGTCAGAATATGGAAGAGCTTCAGGCTACGCAGGAAGAAATGAATAGGAGCCAGTCTGAAACAGAAAGTACGTTGTCAGCTATTCACGGATCTATGGCTGTTGTAGATTATTCTGTTGATGGATCGATATCGAAAGTAAATACTAATTTTCTTGAATTGTTTGGCTATACACAAGATGATGTGGTGGGCGAAAATCACCGGATTTTTGTTTCTAAAGATGAAAAGAGCAGTGAAGAATATCGTCAGTTTTGGAAAGATCTTGCTATGGGTTACCCAAAGAAGGGAACGTTTAAGCGTGTAAATCGAAAAGGAGAAACGGTTACTGTGCGATCTAGTTTTTCACCGATCAAGGGCCGATCTGGCGAGGTTATTAAAGTGATGGAAATAACATACGAATTGAAATAAAATTCAAAACCATACAAAAGCAAAAAAGCCCAGCGACTCTGGGCTTTTTTGTTACCTAAACCTAAACCTATGAGAAGAATTACTCTACTCTGGGTTAATTAACGGCTCGATGTATTTTCAGGTTTCATGTATTGCAAAAAAATTAAGTATCACTTCAGTTTATCCTTAAAAACTTTTTTAAGTTTATCCAACTTCGGTTGAATTACATACGAACAGTACGGAGCATTTTCATTTAAATTAAAATAGTTTTGATGATAATTTTCAGCTTTGTAAAACGTTGGGGCAGCACTTATCTCGGTTACGATAGGCTGTTTGTAAATTTTTTCCTCTTCTAATTTCTTTTTATATCCTTCTGCTAATTGCTTTTGCTCAGGCGTGTGATAGAAAATTACAGAACGATATTGCGTCCCCTCATCAGCACCTTGTTTATTTAAGGTAGTAGGATCGTGCGTTTTCCAGAAAATTTCTAACAGCTCATCAAAACTTATTTTTTTTGGATTGTAGGTTAGCTGAATTACTTCTGCATGCCCTGTTAATCCACTACATATTTCTTTGTAAGAAGGATTTTTAGGTTGTCCGCCCGCATAACCGGATTCTACTTTCTCAACACCATTAATATTTTGGAACACTGCTTCTGTGCACCAAAAACATCCTGAGCCGAAAGTGGCGAATTGAAGATCTTCCATAGTTTTATGAGATAGAATAAAAAAATTAATTGTTTCAACTTACCTTAGTGATAGGGTAAATCTGATT
>JBBRFY010000118.1:0-13851 GCA_038241205.1 Cytophagales bacterium | reverse complement strand
TTCGCATTAACTCAAAAGAATTTTCTCCCTCGCGTGTTTGATAAAATTGTTCGTAGCTAAGTTCATTGTTTATGTACGCTGAAAACAATTCATACATGCCATTACCTGCCAGTTCATTTGCATACATGTTCTTACTAAAGCGATGCAATTTGTTTGATATCACAAAAAAACAAAGAAGCGGAATAGCCAGCAATGAAACTGCCCAAAGACTTCTATGTTTGAAACCATCTTGTATTTTAGAGGACTGCTTTATGAATGGCTTTAACACGTAAACAATTGCTATAGTAATTACCAATAACGCTACTATGATCCACTCAATAGGATACGATTGTCGAATGTTACCCAATACCTCCGTTGTGTACACAAGGTAATCCACCGCAATAAAATTGAATCGTGAACTAAATTCATCCCAAAAGAAAAATTCTGAAACGGCATTAAACAATAAAATAAAAGTGGAAAGTGAAAAAAGTCCATACAAAACAAACCGATGCCATTGCTTTTGAAATATTTTAGTGGGCACCAACCACAGGTAAACTACGAGCGGAATGGTGAAATAAACGGCATTAATTAAATCGTAAAAAAAGCCAATCAGAAAAATTCCCGGCAATTGAAGTAACCCTATTTCTGATGCAGAAATAACAGCCAACACAATGCGCGTAACGAATGAGATACACATTACTACAAAGGCAAGCAAAGCCACTAAACCAAATCGATGGCTGATTACCTTATTTACAATTCCTATCTCCAAAAGCATGCGTTTCATTGAGGTACTAAAAAAATAAAAAAATTTATTCACGTAACCGACACAGCTAACCAATTGCCAATACCGAATCAGTTGTACATAGGCGAAAAAGCGAATAATGATTTTACTTTTCGCATTGAAATGTTTTTATGTATACTGTAAGCAAGGTTGGTTGCTATGATGAAGAAACGTTAGGGTTTAAAAGCGAAAGTGACTTACATCATAATGTGTGAAACTTAATCTTTCTCTTCCTTTTCTTTTACCAGTTCTTTTTTCAATACCTTCCCTTCTTTATTAAACTGAACTTCATAAGTAATTTCTTTCTTCTCTAATTCAAGTTCATAAACTAAATCGTTACCAGGTGTTTCAACTTTTTCTGCTTCCTCAATTTTAAAATCAGAAAACTCTTTTGCAATGGTAGCGAGTATGGCCGCAGGTAGTTGCTTTTTATCAACTTCCATTTCTGTTTCAAGCCATTTGCCTTCTAGGTCAAACTTGGCGCTGTATTCAGAATTGTCCATTTTAAATTCAGCCTCGATTGCAGTCGCATCTTCTTTCTCCCATTTCGCGTCTTTTGCTTTTGGAAACTTTTGCATGAAGGCTTTTTTTACTGGCGCTGGCACTTCACTCTCTTTTAACTTTTGCGCCTGTACGTTGCTTGTTGTTACTACCGCGAACAATAAAATTAGTATCTGTTTCATATTATTTTGTTTAATATGAGCAAATGAACGCAACGACTTTGGAGAAATTCTGAATTTTTAGAAAGTAATTGAAAATTGATGTTGATCGTTTTTAAAATCATACACAACATTATAGTTACACGCATCGCATATTCTTTTTACAATGGCAAGACCAAGACCTACGCTTTGAGGATGAGAATTATCCTTACTGAAGCGGTCGAACAATTTTTCACGCGAAACAGCCAGCGGTAATCCCATATTATTTATAACAAGCTTGTTTTTTGTGAATGAAATCATAACCTCACCATTCGGCAGGCTATACCGAATGGCATTGCTTAACAAATTAATTATTAAAATTTCTATCAATGTTTTGTTTCCAGTAATGTTATTCGGCATTACTTCTTTTTCTATTATTACACCTTGTGCATTCGCAAATGGTTCTAGGTTAGCAGAAACTATATTGATTATGCTTGCAAGATCAACAACTTCCATTTCTTTAAATTGATCATTGTCAAGCTTACTAAGCAACAACAAATTGCGGTTTAACCTTGACATGCGTTGCGAAGTCGTGGCTATGTCTTGTATAATTAACGCTTGCGCCTCTGTTAATTCCGGACTTTGCATCAACACATCAATCTTAGAATGTAGTACAGCCAAAGGTGTTTGCATTTCATGCGATGCGTTCTCCGTAAATTCCTTTTGCTGTTGATACATTACCTTACTCCTTTCTGTAAGGTTAAGAATGGCTTTATTCAAATCATTGAATTCACTTATGGCTGTCTTTTCAGGTTCGAACGATTGACTCTTATCCAACTGAAATTGTTTTAATTTATTAAGGGTAGAATAGAATGGCGTCCACAACTTTCCAGAAAGTCTTCTGTTTATAAAGACTAAGCCCAATACCAAAAACAAAATTACCAGCGATTGTACAATGCCAATGGCAAATGCTAAGTCATTACTTTCTACCAACGATTCACGAATAACGAGCACGTAATCTTTGCCTTTAATTGTAATGGGAGAAACTAATTCACGATATGGCCGTTGCTCCCTCTCCACACTATCAAAATACAAAACGGTTTGAATAAATTCAGATTGCGATGCATTGTTTGTTCGATTGATGCTTAGTTCAAACGTGAACTCATCTAGGACTTCAAGATCTGTTTCTAAATCATCGAGGTATTCAAATTTCTTTATATGCTTTAAGAATTCCTTTTTATGAAAGCGAAGTGATTCATTTACCTCTTCATTAAGTAACATCCGAAACGCAATAAACGATAACGGAATGCTCACTACCACAAGTATTAATGAATACCACAGAAAACTTCTAAGGCTTATATTCAGTAATCTCATATCGCTAACTTATAGCCTAAGCCATACACTGTTTTTATATAATCATTGCAACCCGCCTTTGCCAATTTCTTTTTCACGTTTTTTATATGAGCGTAAATAAAATCAAAGTTATCAAAGTAATCTGCATCATCGCCTGAAAGATGTTCAGCCAGAGAACTTTTAGAAATAACTCGATTTTTATTTGCGACCAAAAACAACAAAAGATCAAATTCACTTTTCGTTAAAGAGACTGGTCGATTATTAACCAATATTGTTTTCGCTGTAGTGTCGATTTTTATCTCTTGAAATTCAATAGTGTCTTTGCCTTCAAATTTTCGTCTGCGCACAACAGCGTGTAATCTGGCGCCCAACTCGGCAAGATGAAAGGGCTTGGGTAAATAATCATCGGCTCCCAATTGCAAACCGGCAATTTTATCATCCAACGAATTTCTTGCAGAGATGATAATAACGCCATCTATTTTGTTTTGAAGTTTGATCTGTTTTAAGAGTTCAAGGCCATTACCTCCCGGAAGTGTAATATCCAGTAGGATGCAGTCATATTCATACGATGTGATTTTATCTTTCGCGGTCAAAAAATCAGAAGCCCATTCACATAAAAAACTCTCTCCTTTCAAATATTCAATTATACTTTTTGCTAACAGGGTTTCATCTTCAATAATCAGAATTTTCATGGGGGTAAGTTGGGACTCAATTCTGTATAAAACCTGAACTCATTTCAATTGTTCTTGCAGTGTAATGCTAAAATATTAATTTTCACATCATCGATTCAGACTATCTACCAATTTGATATTTAATCTTGAGGTCATTAATTTAATTTCTTATCGCTATGTATTTCAAACGAGTGTTGTTAGTTTCTATATTCACATGCGCTGTTCTTTGCGCATTCTCTCAAACCGTTACGGTAACCCTTTCGGGTGGAGTGAAAGATAAAGCTACAAAAGAAAATATGCCATTTGTTAGTGTAGTGTTAAGCAACGCAAGTGACCATACTTTTACAACTGGAACAGTAACAAACGATGAAGGCAGATTTACCATTAGCACAGTTGTTCCTGGAAACTATACACTCTCCTTCTCTTTTGTGGGATATGCGGAAAAGATTCAATCCATACAGGTAGGCAGACTAAGCGAATATTTAGAATTAGGAACTATAGAGTTGGAGCCCAGTACCACAACGCTCAATGAAGTTATTGTTACCGCAAAACAAGATGCAGTGGCCGAAACATTGGATAAAAAAGTATTCAAGGTTTCGGATAATATTAACCAGAGTGGCGGATCGTTGCTGCAGGTAATGCAAAATTTACCGGGTGTTACAATTAATCAAGATGGCAAAGTGCAATTGCGGGGCAGTGAGCGTGTGGCCGTGCTGATTGACGGACGACAAAATGCATTAACTGGTTTTGGAAATCAAACTGGCCTGGATAATATTCCGGCTTCAGCCATTGAGCGAATAGAAGTAATTAATAATCCTTCAGCGAAATATGATGCCAATGGAAATGCAGGAATTATCAACATTATCTATAAAAAAGAAGTGAGACATGGCTTCAATGGAAAAGTAGGACTATCGTTAGGGGTAGGCGCACTGTGGGAAAAGCAAGCCAACTTACCTACCATTCGTGCACAATATAAAAATACACCAAAAGTTAATCCTTCTCTTTCCCTTAATTACAGAAAGAAAAAAATAAATCTATTTTTTCAGGGCGATAATCTGTACACCAAAACACTAAACAAGAATGAGTTTGTAAATCGGTATTATGAAAATGGTGATACAGTAAAACAACAAACAAAAAGAAATAGAACTACAAATGTAGCTACCGGAAAACTTGGCATCGATTGGTATTTAAATGATCGAAATACCTTTACCCTTTCGGGATTATTTAGCAGTGAAAAAATTCTGGACAATGGTGATGAGCCATTTTTTAATAGAAGGTTATCCGATAGACTTCGCCTCTGGCAATTTTTAGAAGATGAATTGAAAACAACCCTTACAGCGTTAGCGCGCTGGCAACATAAATTCAAACAACCGGGCAGGTCATTGAATGTTGGCTTCAACTATACTTTCCATAGAGAGAATGAAAAATATTTCTTCACCAATATTTTACCTACCTACACCGGGTTTGATTCGTTCAAATTACTTTCCGATGAGCATGTTGGCGATTTAAACATCGATTATGTACAGCCATTAAAATACGGAAAATTTGAAACCGGTATAAAATTCAGAAACCGATATATACCGACTAACATGAAATTTTTTCCCGGAATCAATTCTCCGTTAGATGTAACCGCAGGTGGCGCTGCAACATACAGTGAAATAATTCCCGCTCTCTACGGAAACTATATTTTTGAAAGCAATCACGTTGAAGTTGAAGCGGGTCTTCGAGTGGAATATGTCGATATACAGTATACGGTAGATCCAAATCACAATACCTATAAGAGTAATGGATATCATTACACTCAACCCTTTCCTAATTTACGCTTAGCGTACAAAATGAACGAGTCGAATGTCGTCTCCTTTTTTTACAGCAGAAGAGTAGATAGACCCAATGAAGTTGACATTCGCATCTTTCCGAAATATGACGATGCTGAAATAATTAAGGTTGGTAATCCTTCTCTTCGTCCGCAGTTTACAAACTCCATTGAGTTAGGGTATAAAACAAATTGGGATAATGGCTATCTCTACACTGCCGCGTATCATAAAATGATGGATGCTACAATAATTAGAATTGCAAGCATAGTTCCCGGCAGCAATATTATTTACAACATATTTCAGAATGCAGGCAAAAGCTTTACTTCTGGTGTTGAGATTATTTTATCTCAAAACATAGAGAAATGGGCAACGCTTAATCTCAATCTGAATGGATATCAAAATACGATTGATGGATTTACGGTCATGAATAAATATCCAGAGGAGAATACCTTCACCGCTAGCAGACAACAACTATTTTCAGGTAGTGTAAAATTTAATGGCTTATTTCATCTACCGAAACAAGTGGATTTACAATTATCCAGCACATACCTGGCGCCCGATATAATCCCGCAAGGAAAAATATACTCTCGATTTTCAATAGACCTCGGGATGAAGAAAACCATACAGAAAGGTAAAGGAGAATTATTTTTAAATGCCACCGATATTGCCAACACCATGCGCATTAAAAAAGAGGTGATGGGAGACGGCTTCAGTTACGTCAGCACGGACTATTACGAAACACAAGTTGTGCGATTGGGTTATAATCTTAAATTCTAGCAACACTTTTTCCTTTAATATTCTAAAGTCAAGAAAATAGCCATTTAGAAGCTTAATACAATCGTTTGCGATTCTATTTAAAAAAATTGCGATGCGTTTGCGAAGGTTGTTGCGGAATTTTCCATCTTGCGGTATGAAATGACAATCTTCCTTTGTCTCTATAAAGTCTGTTCTATAAAAGACGCATTCCTTCAGATCGATAAAAAACAAAAGTAAACAGATGAAATACAACCAAGTCACCATTAAAGATATTGCCCGCGAACTGGGCATCTCTCCGTCCACAGTTTCACGCGCGCTGAAAGACCATCCTGATATTAGTGTCGCTACAAAAAAAGCTGTAAACGAATTAGCTGAAAAGCTTAACTATCAACCCAACATTGTTGCGTTGAGTCTACGCCAAAGTAAAACCAATACCATTGGCGTTATCATACCTGAGTTGGTTCACTTTTTCTTCTCTACTGTTATCAGCGGCATTGAAGATGTAGCGTACAGCGCTGGTTACAACGTGATCATTACACAATCAAATGAATCTTTGCAGCGTGAGAAAATTGACATCAAAGCACTTTTTAATAGTCGCGTTGACGGCATGTTGATCTCGCTTTCGCGCGAAACCAATACCTTCGATCACATCGATGGTATTCTTGCGAAGGGAGTACCTATTGTATTCTTTGATCGTGTTTACGAAAACCAAAACTCAAGCATGGTTATCGTAGACGATTTGAGCGGAGCAAAAGATGCCACACAACATCTAATTGAGCAGGGATGCAAGCGCATCGCCCATTTAGAAGGGCCTCCGAACTTAGGCATTACGCAACAGAGACTTCAGGGATATCTTGATGCCTTGAAAGAAAATAATATTGAAGTAAATAAAGAATTGATTGTGTCGTGCCCTCTCGGAACTATCGAAGAAGGGAAAATGGCAACGGAACAACTTTTAAAAATGCCGCAACCACCGGATGCGATCTTCTCTACAAACGACCCTGCCGCCATGGGCGCTATGCAAGCTATTAAAGAAGCGAAGCTCAATATCCCTAAAGATATTGCAGTAGTTGGTTTTAGCAACTGGTTCTTTAGCGCATTGCTCGAGCCACCATTGACTTCTGTTGATCAACCCGGATTTGAAATGGGACAAGAAGCAGCCAAACTTCTCATTCGTCAAATCGAGTTTAAATCGAAAGACAACGAAGACCCAACGCCAGAAGTAAAAATTTTAAAGACTCGCCTTATTGTGCGCGACTCTTCACTGAAGAAGGGCAAGAAGAAATAGTAGTTATTGCTGTTGCCAGTTACCGGTTGCCAGTCACCAGTAACTGGCAACTGGCAACTAGACTCTACGAATTTATAAGCGATCTCAAACCTTCCGTTTTTTCTTCTGTTCCCGCAATCGATTTCTGACTTTTGTCTACTTAGTCTTAGGAATACTTTAGTTAATTGGCTTTACTTACAATGTTAATCTAACGTAAAGCAATGGCATCCGTAAACAACTCGCTCAGTCAAAGCCTTGGCAATCTTCAAGGTTGGAAAAAAGAATCATTTGGCATTTCTGGCAAAACAAATCATGAAAAATTCAGAATACTTATTTACAATGAGTCGATCATTCGCATTAGTCTCACTCGATCAGAGGTGTTTGATGATCTTTCCTACTCTGTAATTGCCGAACCATCAAACCAAGATTTTACGATACTCGATCAGGAACACCTAATCGAGATCAAGACTTCGAAAACCATTCTTGCCATTGAGAAGAATCCAATGCGCTTTCGATTTACAACGTTCGATAACCGCGTACTTAACGAAGATGATGCTGCCTTCGGAACAAGTTGGAGTGGTGAACAAGTAACCACCTATAAAAAACTTCAGCAAGGAGAACGCTTTATCGGTCTCGGAGAAAAAACCGGTGGGTTAGATAGAAAAGGATCGGGCTATCAAAACTGGAATACGGATAGTTTTGCGTACTCAACCGGTGCAGATCCTCTTTACAGTTCCATGCCTTTTTACATTGGCATTCACAACGGACTTACCTATGGTATCTTTTTCGACAACACCCATAAATCGTTCTTTAATTTCGCAGCATCAAACAACCGGTTTTCAAGTTTCGCAGCAGATGCGGGTGACATGAATTACTATTTTATACAAGGTAATTCTGTTTCTGAAATCCTTCAGCACTACACACATCTCACCGGTAGAATGGAAATGCCTCCACTATGGAGCATCGGCTACCAACAATGCCGTTACAGTTATTATCCCGACAAGGAAGTTTTAACCCTCGCGCAAACCTTTCGCGATAAAGATATTCCTTCAGATGTTATTGTGTTTGATATTCATTACATGGAACAATACAAAATCTTCACATGGAGTGAACGTGATTTTCCGGATCCGAAAGGCTTGTTGGATAAACTAAAAGCGTTGGGCTTTCATGTTGTTGTAATGTGCGATCCAGGTATTAAAGTAGAGCAAGGATATAAAGCGTATGACGATGGAATAAAACAGAATATCTTCCTTCAATATCCGGATGGAACCAATTATACAGGGCAGGTATGGCCAGGGTGGTGTCATTTTCCTGACTTCACTAATCCAAAAACGCGCGCGTGGTGGAAAGATCAGTTTGAAGAATACGTTGCACTTGGCGTAGAAGGATATTGGAACGATATGAATGAAATTGCAACGTGGGGGCAGATGATTCCAGAAAATATTGAACTTGATTTTGAAGGCAATAAAGCAACCATGCGCAAAGGAAGAAATCTGTATGGATTTCAAATGGCGCGAAGTACCTATGAAGGAACAAAAGCACTACTAAAAGGCAAGCGTCCGTTTAACTTAACCCGTTCTGGTTTTTCAGGTGTTCAGCGTTATTCAGCAGTATGGACTGGAGACAACGTTGCGTATGACGAGCACATGATGTTAGGCGTGCGCATGGTAAATAGTATGGGCTTAACAGGTATCGCTTTCGCGGGATATGATGTTGGAGGATTTGTTGGCAATGCTGACATTAATCTTTTTGCAAGATGGATTTCGATTGGCTCATTCTCTCCTTTCTTTCGTGGACACTCTATGATTAATAGTCGTGATTCAGAACCGTGGACGTATGGAGAAGAAGTAGAACAGATTTCGCGCAACTACATTAAGTTTAGATATCAACTTTTACCGTATATCTATTCGTTGTTTTATGAAGCCAGCATAAATGGAATGCCGGTGCAGCGATCGCTTGCTATTGGTTATACGCACGATCCAAAAATTTATGATGGACAGTTTTTTAATCAATATCTATTTGGGCCATACATTCTGGTTGCTCCGGTAGAAAGCAATAAAGATTTTGTAAAAGTCTATCTCCCGCAAGGAGATTGGTATTATCTCTATACCGGAAAAAAATACGAAGGCAATACAGAACTCATAATTGAATGCCCATTAAATAAATTACCTGTCTTTGTTAAAGCTGGCGCATTGCTACCCATGCAACCAAGCAAATCGCATACAAATGAAATTACCTCAACAAATATTCTTCACGTGTACACAGGAGGCGATTCTACCTTTACACACTATGAAGATGATGGTGCTACCTTCGATTATCAGAATGGAAATTTTGCAAAGCGCACCATTGAAAACAAAAGCAGTGAACGTAAAGTTATACTTTCTTCAGTAGAAGGTAATTTTGTTTCACCTGCAACTACACTCAGAATTGTTTTTCATGGTTTGGCAGAAAACGTAGAATCCATAACCATTAATGGAAAAATAGTAACGCTGGCGAAAGAGATGAATCAATTTTTTGCAGCCATGCAGAAGTATGATCCATTCACTGATCCGGAGCCTGCGCCATCGGAACCCATTCACGCAATTGAAACAGATTACTTATCAGGCGAAATAATTGTTTCATGGTAAGGTAGTCAGTGGAGTTTTTATAGTAAGCAAGTATCATTGGTAATCTCAAGTGTTTTATAGACTTTAGTGAAAGAACATTTCACAACAAAAGCAAGTGAGCGATTTTAAAATCAACTTCTTGCCATTAAAACCGATAACAATTAAGAGCAACATATGAGCACACCAGCATTGGGTACAAAACCCCGAATGAGCTTTTGGCAAATTTGGAATATGAGTTTTGGATTCTTCGGAATTCAATTTGGATTTGCATTGCAAAATGGAAACGCGTCTCGCATTTTAACATCGTTCGGTGCAGAGGTAGAACATCTATCTTGGTTTTGGCTAGCGGCTCCGTTAACCGGTATGATTATTCAACCTATCATTGGATATTATAGTGATCATACGTGGACTTCACTTGGACGAAGAAGACCCTACTTTCTTGCTGGTGCAATCTTAGCTTCAGGTGCGTTGATCTTCATGCCCAACTCTGCCATGCTCGCAACGTTTCTTCCTCCGCTATATGTTGGTGCTGGTATTTTAATGATAATGGACGCTTCGTTTAATGTAGCGATGGAACCTTTTCGCGCTTTAGTTGCTGACCTTCTTCCTTCTGATCAACGAACCCTTGGGTTTTCAATTCAAACTTTTCTGATAGGGATCGGTGCTGTAGTTGGCTCATGGTTGCCCTATATTTTCGCTAATTTTTTTGGTCTTCAAAAAGCAACCTTAGCAGAGGGCGAAATTCCATTGGAAGTTACACTTTCATTTTACGTGGGCGCAGTTGTATTTCTCGTGGCAATTATATGGACCGTTGTCACAACAAAAGAGTTTCCGCCAGATGAGTACAACAAAGAAGATTATGGAAAGGAACCATCAAAGAAAGGTATTGCTCAAATCATAAGTGATTTCAGGGGAATGCCAAAGACGATGAAGCAACTTGGCCTCGTCCAATTTTTTTCATGGTTCGCGTTGTTTTCTATGTGGGTATTTACGAGCAGAGCAGTTGCCACGCATGTGTATGGGCTATCACCTGATGATATAACATCAAAGACGTATCAAGACGCAGGCAATTGGGTCGGAATTATTTTTGGAATTTATAATGGTGTATCCGCCATCTATGCTCTGTTTCTTCCTGCCATTGCATTAAAACTTGGAAGAAAATTAACGCATTCAATTTCATTAGTAGCAGGTGGTATTGGCTTAATCTCAATTTACTTTATTCACGATCCCATGCTTCTTATTTTTTCGATGGTGGGAGTAGGGATGGCCTGGGCTAGCATTCTTGCAATGCCGTATGCAATGTTGGCGGGTGCGATACCTTCTCATAAAATGGGTATCTACATGGGTGTGTTCAACTTCTTTATTACGCTTCCACAAATTTTCAATGGCATTGTGGGTGGACCGATCGTTAAATATTTTTATAACTCAAATGCCATTTATAGTTTAGTAATGGCAGGTGTGTTTTTAATTATTGCTGCGTTTTGTGTTCGCTTTGTAGAAGATAAGGATGATGTAATCCAAGCATGAAAAAATTATTTCTTTTATATGCATTGGTTTCTTTCTTTCAATCACATTGTCAGAATTATTCTTCTTTCCAAAAACAACTCAATAGACTCCAATCTCCTTCATCAATTGAAGTTGGAAAAATATGGCAGGAACTTATTGATCAAAAACAAATACCACTAATCGATATAGACTCAGTAGCATTTTTATATCGTGGTGAAGCAAAGACCGTTTCGTGGATGGGCGATTTTAACGGTTGGGGTTATGATAAGAAATTTAAAAATGCAGGCACAAAAATTCCCAACACTGATATTTGGATATTGAAAACATCTTTTCCCCAAGATGCGCGGCTCGATTATAAAATTGTGATAGATGAAACCAATTGGATTCTCGATCCTGCAAATCCGCATCAACAGTGGTCGGGTGTAGGTGGCGGAAGTCCTAATTCAGAATTGCGTATGCCCCGATGGAAGGAAGATCCAATCTCGCAACCTATGGATGCTATTTTTCACGGCCGTATTGAAGAAGATATTTTAATCAACAGTAAAGAACTAGGCTATCAAATTACCTACAGTGTTTACTTACCTTCCAGTTATCAAAAACAATCTACCGAAGTGTATCCTATTATGTATGTAACCGATGGGTATGAATACATGCACGAACGCATGGGAAATATGATTACTATCCTTGATAATCTCATTCATCAAAAGAAAATCAAACCCATCGTTGCCGTTTTTATTGATCATCGCGAACCTGTTAATCGATCTAACAACAGGCGTATGATTGAACTCGCCATGAATGAGCATTACCTCAACTTTATTGTTAAACAACTTATTCCGAATGTAGAGAAGCAATATCCGATAAGTACAAATCCGGAAGACCGTGCCATTATAGGTACGTCAATGGGAGGTTTAGCAGCAGCCTACTTTTCATTTTCGAAACCTGAAATATTTGGATTGGCTGGAGTACAATCACCGGCATTTTGGTTCCGCCCTGAAATCTATACGTATTGTGATAATCCTAATCATCAGCCTGTAAAAACCTTTATGACATCCGGAACGATTAACGATACGGAAGAAGGCGCACGCAAAATGAAGATGATATTAGAGAAGAACACCTGTACATATCAATACAAAGAAGTTAATCAAGGCCATTCGTGGGGAAATTGGCGCGACCTGATTGATGATATGCTAATTTATTTTTTCCCAACGAACTGATTAACTTTCCGGTATCAATTTTGACTTTACCCATTTTTAAGCCAACATCTATGAAATCAGGACGTCTACTTTTTCTGTGTTTACTCATCTTAACAGCATGCAGTTCTGGTAAGAAAGCTTACGAGCAAGGTGATTATTATGGCGCGGTAATGCAAGCCGTAAACAGACTACGCCAAAAACCAGATCATGATAAATCGGCTGAGGCTTTGCGCAACGCATATCCTCTTGCAATTGAACGATTACAAGATCAGGTAAATCATGAAATAGCATCTAACTCACCGTACAAATGGAAGAATGCCATCCAATCGTATGATCAGATGAATAGGCTTTATGAAGAAATCAGACAGTGTCCAGGATGTTTGCGTGTGATCAAAAATCCGACAAACTATTATGCAGAGATTGGTCCGTTAAAAGACAAAGCTGCGGAAGAGAGTTATAACGCAGGTATTAACAATCTGATGAAAGGAAATAGAATTGAAGCGAGAAAAGCATATTATAATTTTCTTGACGCGCAAAGTTTTACACCTGGTTTTAAAGATGTAATAGAATATTTAGACAAGTCAAAATACGAGGCCACATTAAAAGTTGTAGTCGAGCAGATTCCAGTTCCTGCGCGATACAATTTAAGTGGCGGATTTTTTCAAGACAATGTGGAAGAGTTTTTACACAATCAATATCCTGATCAAGGCTTTATTAAATTTTATACACCACAAGAGGCAAGCGCTCTGAAACTTGCTGACGTTCATCAAATTCTGCGCATGCAGTTTGATGATTTCTCTGTGGGCAATTCAGTGTTAAAAGAAAAAGAAGAAAGCCTTTCTCGCGACAGCGTAAAAGTAGGCGAAGCAAAAGTAAATGATAAAATGATTCCCGTTTATAACACCGTGAAAGCAAAATTTACAACGTACAGAAAAGAAGTAAGATCCGGAGGATTGCTGAGTATGATAGTTGTGGATGCCAAGACGAATGGCATTCTATCATCTCGCAAATTTCCTGGTGAGTATGTATGGATTAGTCAATGGGCAAGATACAATGGTGATGAACGCGCGCTTACTGATCAGCAACTCGCTCTTTGTAAATTACGAGAGCAACAACCGCCACAACAACAAGATCTTTTTTTAGAATTTACCAGACCGATTTATAACCAACTTATTCCCACGATAAAGCAATTCTATCAAAATTATTAAATGTATTTTCAAAACTTTGTTTAAACGATAGTGCGACATGATATTAATTACCTTAGGCTTCCTCAAATTGCGGAAGCCT
>JBBRFY010000117.1:0-14033 GCA_038241205.1 Cytophagales bacterium | reverse complement strand
GTACGATTTTTTATCATGACAGGTTTAGTATCCGTTTTAGAATCAAGAGGCACAAATCTACTATCGGAACTCGTTTTTTCAAATTTATTTGTGAGTATGAACAATAAATAATGCTGATATTGATACAATAACAAAACATCGCTGAGCTAAGTAGCCTTTAACAAGGAGAGATTATCAAACCAATTTAGAATGATTTTAAATTAAGCAATAAATGAAAGGGAAGTAATTTAATCATCTCCATAAATCCTGAAAGCCTCAAAAGAAATTTTATATATACTTGTTGCTGGTTATTGCTTGTAATATTAATCGCAAGTCTTCTTTTGTAGTAATTTGATTCAGTCCGCATGAAAATAAAATATAAAATATTTCACTTTGTTCTTCTAGCATTTCTTATGGCGCTTCAATCGTGCGATGCACAAGAGGAGCAATCTATTAAAACACCCATCGTCAATACAAGCGCAGCGTATGGTGGCATTGGAATTAGTGGTAGTACCGAAGATGTTACCGTAGCGACCACCAGCGGAATTGTTTTAATGGGCGGAGGTACTGATGTTGATAATGCCATTGCGTGGATGATTGATCGTGCCAAAGGTGGAGATTTCATTATACTGCGCGCAACCGGTTCTACTGGTTATAATGATTATATAAAAGGGCTCGGAGATTTGAATTCGGTCGAAACATTATTGATCGACTCGCGCCAAAAAGCGTTGCGTACTGAAGTAGGTAAACGTATTCGTGAAGCTGAAGCCGTTTTTATTGCGGGTGGTGATCAGGCCAACTATGTAAATTATTGGAGCGATTCCGAAGTATCTTCAGCATTGCATTATTTAATTAACGAAAAGAAAATTCCCATCGGTGGCACCAGCGCAGGCTGCGCAATTTTAAGCGAATTGATTTTTGATGCTAAAAAAGGATCAGTTATTTCTTCAGAAGCACTCGCTAATCCGTACGATCCGTTGATGAGCTTATCAAAAAGTTTTTTACAAATACCTATGCTTACCAATACAATTGCCGATCAGCATTATTCGCAGCGCGATCGCCACGGAAGACACGTAGCGTTTATGGCGCGTATGATGACCGATTTTTCGCTACCGGAAATAAAAGGTATTGGTGTTGACGAGCAAACCGCGGTGTGTATTGATGCAAATGGAGAGTTGAAAATCTTTGGAAAGAACAAGGCCTTCTTTATTTTGAGCAATGACAATGCACCAGAAAAATGTGAGGCCTCTGCTCCCCTTACTTGGCAGGCAGGTGACAAAGCATTAAAGGTTTTTATTTATTCGGGTTCTTCGGGCGGCACAAATGCGTTCAACCTACATACCTGGCCTGAAATACCTACGCAGTTTTGGTCTGTAAAAAATGGTGTGCTTAAGAAGATCGAGAACTAACCTTTAGTTTTTGGTTACAAGCTTCACGCTACAGGCTACAGGCTTATTGGTATCGGGGTGAATGAACTCTTTTGTAATAAATAGTCATCGCCACGATGTTGTATAAAATCTAAATACTTCAAATTCTCTACTTGCAGCCTGAAGCTTGTATCCTTAAGCCCTGCATTTCAACCCCCTTTCGACCAACCTTCTTCAATACCTAATCCAAACAAAGCGAAGTCGTATTTTATTGGATCAATGGGATCAAACTTTTTAAGGTTCGTTGACAATTCTAATACCGTTTGCCAATCAGTTTGCTTTCGCTTGATAAGGTTAAGTTTGCGCGCAACACGATCAACATGCAAATCGCAAGGGCAAAGCAATTGATCTGTTCGTATATTTTTCCACAAGCCAAAGTCCACTCCATTATCATCGCTCCTCACCATCCAGCGCAGATACATGTTGAGTCGTTTGCACGTTGATTTGCGTTCGGGTGTAGCAATATGTTTGCGCGTACGATTTGGAAAATCAGGTATGCTAAAAAAAAATTTGTTGAAATGAATCAATCCATTCTCTACCGTTTTCTCTTCAGCGCGAACTAGAAAAGCTTCTTCCAACGATGCATGGTTTGAATAAAACCGTTTCAGAAATTCAACAAAATAAAGTGTGTCGGTGGTATTGAAGGTACGGTGTTTAAAATCCAGCAGCGATTTTAAATCATTTTCCGAATGATGCAGAACAAACTGATGAGGATCATTGTCCATCCGGTTCAATAAGTCTTTACATTTATTAATGATGGTAATGCGTTGCCCCCACGCCAGTACAGCTGCAAAAAAACCAGCTATCTCAATGTCTTCTCTCTTTGTATAGCTATGCGGAATTAAAATTGGATCGTTCGCAATAAAGCCGCGTTGGTTGTATTGAGATACCTTCTCGTTTAGGAATACTTTTAGTTGATCGTGTTTCACATTTGGGGAATAAGTTAATTGTTATCCGTTAATAGTTAATCGGGGGTGTGGGTTTGGGTGTGATGGTAATCAAATTTTTGAGATAGGTAATCACTTCCGATTGCAACTTTTAACGATGAGGCCGATTAACCATTAACGGATAACGATTAACAGATAACAATAACCTTAACCAAAAAAAAGCCATCCCTCTCAGGATAGCTTTTTTTCTGTATCGATATCAACACTAGATTTTCTTCTCTAGTGCAGTGATTTTTTCTTGTGCTTCTGTCTTTCCTAGAGATAACGCTTTTTTGTAAAGCTCCATTGCTTCTCTGTAAGTTTCCTTTTTCTTGCGCGGTGCGAGTTGTGTACGTCTCGCTGCTTCTTCAACGGCTTGCCCACGTGCGTAATATGCATCAGCTTCGCTCATCTTGCTTTGAATCATCATCTCTTGAACACGTGCTTCAATTAAAGCAAGCTCCTGATTTTTAGTTTCAATTTCGGCTGACTTATCAGACAACTCCGCTTCTTGCATCCCTACCGTAGTAATCAGGTTTTGATTTTCGCTGCGGAATTTATCTACCTGCTCTTGCAACGATGCTATTTCTTTCGATTTAGCTTCTAAATCATCTTTCAATTTTTTGAGCGCACGTTTTGATCCCGACACATTTGCGTTCGATGACTTAAGTGATTTTTCAAGATCATCAATTTTTTTCTGCGTGTCTTTTACATAACCATTAATGTCTTTCATGCGCGACTTGTAGTCGTCATACGTAGTACCTTCTACCATGTTGACACGTAATAACTGACGGCTGGCATCGATAGAATCCATAAGTTCGCCAACTTCTGTAAGTGTTGCCGCTACTTTCTGGCTTGCTTCTAATTCAACTTGTAAAGAATCTACTTTGGTTTGTAAGGCTACCTTTTCGCCATTATCGCAAGCAGCAAAGAGCACCACAACTGGAATAGCAAATAAAAATTTCTTAATCATAAGGATTTGATTTAGGGTTTACGGATGGTAAAAGTACGGTTGATTTTGATGCCGAGAGGCAACGCAAGTTAAAAATATTTTTTTTAGTGTTGAAAAGTAGATTAATCCGACACTTTAATTCACCAAGATATTCTGCTTTTCTTTTTGGTATTGCGTAAAGGAGTTTAAATTTGCGACCGTTTAATGCTTTCAGCAAGCCCACATGTTTATTTCTGTTCTCGTTTTAAAGCACGTTTCATTTCTAAAGTTCATTCAACCTGTCTCCACAATCAGGGTCGTTTCAATAGGTATTTTTAATCGTTTACTTTTCCATTTTATACCGATCAGTTTTAAATTAGCAGCGCCACCCACCATCAATCCGTGGCGCTACTAAACGTAATATATTTAGTGTAGGTAATAAGAGCCGATCGAAAGACGGAGTTCAGCGTATGGCGACTTCAAATGATAAACACCTAACACCCCTATCCACAGCTGGTGTATTGGTTTCAATGGGAATTATCTATGGCGACATAGGTACCTCTCCTATTTATACACTTCGCTTTATTGTCGGCAATCATCCGGTAACGGAAGAACTTATTTTTGGCGGACTCTCATTAGTGTTTTGGACACTCACCATTATTACCTCTATTAAGTATGTGTACTTAGCACTGAGCGCAGATAACAAAGGCGAAGGAGGAATTTTTGCGCTCTATGCTTTAGTGAGAAGATACAAAGCATCATGGGTAATTTTCCCTGCCATGATTGGATGCTGTACACTCATAGCCGATGGTTTCATTACACCCGCCATCAGCGTAACCTCTGCTGTTGAAGGATTAAAAACATTGGTGCCCGACATTACCACACAAACCATCATCACGATTGTTATTGTCATTCTTGTCTTACTTTTTCTTTTTCAACAATTCGGCAGCAGTGTGGTGGGCAAAACGTTTGGTCCTGTAATGTTGGTTTGGTTTTTATTTATTGGCGCAATCGGAGCCTATTACCTTTCCGCTCATCTTACAATTCTGAAAGCGATTAATCCCGTTTACGGTTTTAATCTGTTGGTAAAATATCCAGGAGGATTTTGGATTTTAGGTGCTGTATTTTTGTGTACTACCGGAGCCGAAGCAATGTATTCGGACCTTGGTCATTGTGGTAAAAACAATATCCGATTAGGATGGGGATTTGTAAAGGTATGTCTCCTCTTAAGTTACTTCGGCCAAGGCGCATGGCTGCTTGCCAATTTTGAAGGGCAACCTTTAGGTGAATCCATTCCTTTCTTCGCCATGATGCCAGAGTGGTTATTAATATTTGGAGTGATCATCGCCACTATGGCTACCGTTATTGCAAGCCAAGCCTTAATATCGGGCACGTTTACCTTGGTGAACGAAGCCATGAAATTAAAACTTTGGCCGGCCACACGTGTGCAATATCCTAGTCAGGTGAAAGGTCAGATTTATATTCCGGCCATCAACTGGATCTTAATGTTCGGGTGCATTGTGGTGGTGCTTTTCTTTCAGGAAGCCGATGCGATGCAAGGTGCGTATGGATTGGCAATTACCTTTGATATGCTGATGACCACCTCGTTGTTAGTCTATTATTTTTCAACCGCTAAAAAATCGAAGTTTCGAACATCCATCATGGCGCTCACATTCTTTACTATAGAGGGCGCATTTCTTATTTCGAACTTAAGCAAGTTTGTGCACGGAGGTTGGTTTACCTTTGCCATTGCCTCGTTGTTTTTTCTCATGATGTTCATTCTACTGCGTGCGCGAGGGTTACGCGAGCGGCATACTGAATTTGTTGACTTAAAACATTATGTCGGCATGATTCAAGATTTGCAAGCCGATCTCACTGTGCAAAAAGAAGCGTCTAATTTAGTTTATCTCGCTGTGGCCGATAGCAAGCGATACATCGACTCTAATATTATATACTCCATTTTTAAGAAACGACCGAAGCGAGCCGATGTATATTGGTTTCTCCATGTTGATACCGTTGATACACCCTTCACGAGTAAATATTCAGTAGATACCATCATTCCAAAAAAATGCTTTTTTATTCGGATGAGACTTGGGTTTAAAACCGATCACCGGGTAAACCTGCTCTTCAATCAGATCATTCACGAAATGGCCGATAGCGGTGAAATTGATTTAGTGAGTGCTTACCCTTCCCTACATAAATACAGTATGATGGGCGATTTTAAATTCGTTATCATCCACTCTTGGGCATCTTCTGATAGCGAAATCTCAACCTTCGACAGACTTATTATTCAAGGCTATCGCATTCTGAAAGAACACAGTTTACCTACCGAAGAACTTTATGGAATCGAAGCCGCCAATCTTGAAATTGAGAAGGTACCTATTCAGGTAGGGCCGCAGGCGAAGGTTAAAATTAAGAGGGAGAGAGACTAACCAGTTGCCAGTTCCGGTTGCTGGTGTCTGGTAAGCGGCAACTTGTATCTGGCAACGATCCCACCATCCGCATGCGGACACCCTCGTTCGGTTTTGGCGTTACTTATTTTTGAAATACCGTAATGAACCCGCTTAAAGCAACATTATGTAGTGGCACTGAAATTGGCAAGAGCATTTAATCAAACATTTTATGCCATGCTACAAAACTACCTGAAGATTGCTTTGCGCACGATGTTGCGAAACAAATCGTACTCTATTATTAATATTCTTGGCCTATCCATCGGAGTAGCGTGTTGCCTGATGCTTGCTCTTTACATTCAAGACGAATGGAGCTATGATCAACATCATAAAGACTTAGCAAATCTCTATCGCATTGATACACATTTTCAAGGCGAAAGAGGATTAGATAACATCGCGACCACCTCACCACCCATTGCATTTGGTTTGCGCGATGAAATTCCTGAAATAGAAACGGTGGCGAGAATGGTAAATCCTCCAGGTGTTTCCCAGAATTTAATTAAATATGAGGATAACATTTTTTATGAAACCAATGGCTACCTCGCGGATTCAACCATCTTCGATTTACTTACCTATCAGTTTGTTCAAGGTAATTCAAAGAAGGCATTAGTAGATGCCAACTCCGTTGTGATCTCTGAGGCTATCGCAAAAAAAATATTTGGAAACGAACCGGCTCTTGATAAGGTAATTTCAATTAGCCAAGGTGGCAAACCAGATGATTACAAAATTACAGGTGTTTATAAAAATGATAGTAAGAGTTCGTATAAGGTTAATTTTTTTGTATCCATAACGAGCAGTTCAGATATGGGAAATTACATGAGATCAGACAACGTGCAAGGTGAATGGGCAGGTCAAAATTTTGTCGCGTCTTTTGTAAAATTGAAATCGGGTCAATCAACAGAAGAGACTGAGAAAAAAATGAATGAGGTGCTTATTAAATACGGCTCCGAAGACATGAAGGCGTTGGGCATTACGAAAACACTTTCACTTGAACCATTAAAAAACATTTACTTGAAATCTGAAATTGAAAAAAGTCCGCGTATTATTTACATCTATGTAATCGCTTCCATTGCTGTTTTTATTTTATTGATTGCCTGCATAAATTTTATGAATCTTTCAACTGCCAAAGCAACGAAGAGGGCAAACGAAGTTGGATTGCGAAAGGTAATGGGCGCGTTTCGCTCATCGCTCATTAAACAATTTATGGGCGAAGCATTAGTAATTGTCTTTATCTCAATATTGATCAGCGTTGTTATTGTACAAACTACATTGCCACTCTTCAACCAACTCACCGGCAAATCAATTTCGTTTGCTGGTAATAATGTACTGTTTTTCGCAGGCATACTCGCTGCCATTACAATTGTTACCGGAATTTTAGCAGGAAGTTATCCCGCACTTTATTTATCGTCATTTCAACCCGCACAAGTTTTAAAAGGTAAACAAGGATTAAGCAATTCTTCCGGATGGTTAAGAAGATCATTAGTTGTTTTTCAATTTATGATTGCCATTGCATTGGTGTGTGGAATGGTAATTATTACACAGCAACTTAATTACATGCAAAACAAAGATTTGGGTTTTGATGCACATGCTAAAATTGTTTTGCCGCTGCGAACTGAAGCTGCGATGAGCAGCTATGAATCGTTAAAAAAAGAATTTGCGAAAGAAACGCTTATTAAAAATATTTCTGCTACTGAATATATTCCAGGATCAATGATTTGGAGTGATGCAAACTACTATACTTCCGGTGGTAGTATGGAGACTGCCAATTTGATAAAGCGCAACACAGTGGATCAAGGCTATATTGAATTGATGGACATTAAAGTAATTGCCGGAAGATCATTCAACAACAACAGAGCATCTGAAAGTACGAACAAGGTAATTCTTAATAGAACTGCAGTAAAAAGATTTGGATTAGAACCAGATCAAATTATCGGACAACCGATCTTCTTCGAATGGCAAGGAATAAAATATGATTACGAAGTAATAGGCGTAATGGAAGATTATCATCAAACAAGTTTGAAAGAAGAGATTTATCCTACCCTTTTCGAAATGGCCGAGTCAACCGATGGCTTTGCGAATATGATTGTGGATTTAAACACAGAGGATTTCAAATCTTCTGCCGCTGTCATTCAAGAAAAATGGAAGTCTTTGATTATCGATACACCGTTTGAATATTCTTTTCTTGATGAAAATATTCAAAAGCAATACGATGAAGATAAAAAGGTATCGAGGATTATTACCAGCTTCACCATCATCGCGATGTTCATTTCTTGTCTTGGTCTGTATGGACTTTCAACTTTTATGGCCGAACGAAGATTTAAAGAAATTGGAGTTCGAAAGGTTTTGGGTGCAAGTGTAAACCAGATTGTTGGTTTAATATCAACTGAATTTATTAAACTGATCATCGTTGCGTTTGTTATTGCTGTACCCATTGCGTGGTATGCAATGGACAAATGGTTGGAAGGTTTTGCATATAAAGTATCGATTAGTATGATGGTGTTTGTGTATGCTGGAGGCATCGCACTGCTCATTGCATTGCTAACGGTAAGTTTTGAATCTTTTAAAGCCGCCACTGTTAATCCTGTGAAGAGTCTGAGAAGTGAATAAACAAAATATGAAGACAACTTACTCTTTCATTCTTATTCTGATTTTATGTCTATCTACAGTGATGATAGCAGCGTTTATTAATTCACTAAAGTACTTTTCTAAAACGCGATTACTCACCCTTCCCAATTCAGTTGCCGAATGATCTACAATTCTGATAATACCGCAATGAGGTTCGTTTCTAAATATGGCCAATTCCCCGAAGTCCTTATCAAGGGTTATCAATATCCGCTTTTCATTAAAGGCCAATCGGATGATTGCGTCATCACCAGGATCTTTAGGAGAATCACCAACCCATACCACATCATGACCAGCATCGATCAATACTTTCTTTGCTCCACTCCAAATGCAGCTATCGAGCAATACTTTGCTTTGCTTCATGCCGCATTAAATTCAACCCGTTCGTGGCTAACCAGTTTGTGGGCGTATAATAAGCATGCGTGGATATCATCCAACTCCAGCCAATCGTATCCTTTGAGAATGGTCTCCGAACTATCACCAGCAGCGAGCATACCCAGAACATGTTCCACCGCAAGACGCTTTCCGCGAATAATGGGCTTCCCTGCAAAAATTTGGGGATTGACTGTAATCCTGTCAATTAATTTTTTGTCATCCATCTCGAAAAAGTGTTTCCCAAATTTATCTATAAACCCAGAAATTTCAATATATAATCAAAAGCTTATTGATGATTGTACTTAAACCGTATTGAAATAGGAAATTATAAACATTGACAACCCGGTAAACAGCAACGACCAACCAATAACCATTTATGCTTCGCAACTACTTTAAAATTGCCATTCGAAGTTTATTAAAAAACTCCGTTTATTCTTTTATCAACATTGCGGGGTTGGCGGTTGGTCTGGCTTGTAGTATTTTGCTTGCGTTATGGGTGGCAGACGAATTATCATATGATACGTTTCATAGCAATGCGGATCAAATCCATCAATTACATATCAACGCAACGTTCGATGGTAAAATAAATTCCTTTAGTTCTGTTCCATTTCCTTCTAAAGACGAACTCAAAATAAAAGACAGCCGAATTAAGAGTACAGTATTGGTTGATAACACCAGCACGCATCTCTTAACTTTTGGCGATAAGCGAATTAATCAGAACGGTCATATTGTAAGCGAAGAATTCCTCGACATCTTTCATTTTCCAATGCTAAAGGGTCAGCCGGAAATTGCATTAAAGGATCCCAACTCAATTGTATTGACCGAAGCAACTGCAAAAGCGTTGTTCGGAGACGGTGACCCTATCGGACAAACTATTGTTGTCAATGCTAAGTATGAAGTAAAAGTTACCGGTGTTCTTAACAACATTCCCACAAACTCCTCTATTCAATTCAATCTTTTGTTGCCGCTTAATCTTTTTAAAAACGAAGAATTTATAAAAGAAGCTGACGGAGACTGGGGGGATTATTCCTGGCAAGTGTTTGTAGAGCTGCAACCGGGTGTTGATAAACCAGAAGTTGAGACTACTATCAAAAATATATTAGTTGAACAAGGGCAAGCTGATATGCCACGCGAATTCTTTCTTCACCCGATGCTGCGTTGGCGATTACATTCCTCCTTTGAAAACGGAAAAGAGTCTGAAGGAATGAACAACTTGAATGATCTTGTTCACGGTTTTAGCATCATTGGTATTTTTATTACATTAATGGCGTGCATTAATTTTATGAATCTCGCCACTGCGCGAAGCCAAAGCCGCGCACGCGAAGTTGGTATTCGAAAAACGATTGGTTCGCGGAGAAAAGAATTAATCCTTCAATTCATTGGCGAATCAGTTTTGATTACTGCCATCTCTTTCTTTTTTGCATTAGTGCTCGTAGAGTTATCACTGCCTCTGTATAACAATATGGTAGAAAAAACTCTCTTCATCAACTACTCTGACTTTAGGCTTTGGTTGTACTCGTTAGGCATTATTTTAATTACCGGAATTTTCTCAGGAAGTTATCCTGCATTCTACCTTTCATCCTTTGAGCCGGCAAAAGTGTTAAAAGGAACATTGCAAGTGGGCAAAAACGCAACGCCTCGTCAGGCATTAGTTGTGCTGCAATTTGTCTTTGCCACTGGTTTGATGATTGGCACGCTCGTTATTTCACAACAAATTCAACATACTAAGTCAAGAACTATTGGGTATGATCAGGAGAATTTAATAACCATTTGGAACAGTGACGACATTGCCAAAAACTATAACACTATCAAGCAAGAGTTGCTCAATTCAGGAGCCGTTGTTTCGGTCACAAAATCCAACAGCCCTGTAACCGAAATATTTGCCAATAATTTTTTGAGTTGGCCCGGGAAACCGTCTGATCAAAACGTAATATTTTCACTCATTGCTACTGAATATGATTACACCAAAACCCTTGGCATCAAAATGCTGGAGGGTCGCGATTTTTCTGAAGACTTCAAAGGTGATACGGCATCCATCCTGGTAAATAAAGCTGCGGCTGATGTAATGGGTTTAAAAGAAATCATCGGAACGCAAGTAACCTTTTGGGGAGAACGAAAAGCAACCATAATAGGTGTTATGGACGATGTATTAATGGGATCGCCCTCAGCAAAAGTGACTCCTTCCTTTGTGGTATTTTTCCCTCAATGGGTAAGTGCCTTAACGATTCGCCTTGAACGAACAACCGATACCAAAGCAGCGATTAAAAAAGTGGAAGATGTTTTCAGAAAACTAGATCCAGCTCATCCCTTTGAATATGCTTTTGTAGATGTTCAATATGCCAAAAAGTTTTCGCTAATCACGATGATCAACCGTATCGCGAACCTGTTTACATTGCTTGCCATCTTTATTACAAGCCTCGGGCTATTCGGACTGGCTGCTTTTACAGCAGAGCAACGCAAAAAAGAAATTGGAATACGAAAAGTTATGGGCGCATCCATTACGGGATTAGTGGCAATGATAGCTAAAGAGTTTTCATGGTTAGTTATAATAGCTTTCCTTATTGCAGCTCCATTATCCTGGTGGGGCTTCAGTAACTTTTTAGAAAGCTTTGCCTACCGGATAGAATTTCCTTGGTGGGTTATTGCTTTTTCAGGAACGTCATGTCTTGCTTTTACTTTACTCATCGTCAGCACACAAGCATTAAAAGCGGCCATGAGAAATCCTGTAGATAGTTTAAGAAGTGAATAAAATAAGTTACCGGTTGACAGATGTCGGTAACCAGTGGCTGGCAACTGGTAACCGTAAACTGGTATCTTCATACAATGAGTTAATAACCAACAAAGTCTAAAAATAATCACGTCATGCTTTACAACTATTTTAAAATCGCCTACCGAAACTTTATAAAGAATCCGATCTTCTCTGCCATTAATGTGGGAGGCTTGTCGTTAAGCATTGCTGCCTTCATTTTGATTTTGCAATACGTAAGCTTTGAAGTGAGTGTTAATACATTTCATAAAAATCTGCCGGACTTGTACCGCGTATTGTTTGAAACAAAGGAAGGACAAGTGTATGATTACAGCGCACCTATAATTGGAACGCTTGCCAAGCAACAATTTGGTGAAGTTGATAAGTATTGTCGTGTGGCCGAAGGTATTGGTAACGGAATAGTCAAGGTAGGCGAAAACGCAAATCTTAAAACATTTAAGGAAGAACATATTGCTTACGCAGACGGAAGCTTCTTTGATATGTTTTCATTCTCCATTCAGGAAGGAAACGGTTTAAAAATAAAAGAAACCAATACCGTTGCCATCTCATCGAGCACAGCCAAAAAATATTTTAATCAGCAAAATGCTTTAGGCAATGTATTAACTGTTAACAATGAATTCGGTGAAAACCTCTATACCATCGTTGCCGTGTTTAACGACTTTCCACAAAATTCTGATTTGCGATTTGATATTATTCTTTCGCTTCAAACGCTGGCCAATCCTGCTAATCTTCACGGAGCCGATTGGGCAAATTTAGATGGAACTTCTTCTTACCTCACTACTTTTTTACAGCTACAGCCCAAAGCTGATTTTAAATTGTTGGAAGCACATGTAAATGAGTTCAAGAAAAAAGTAGACCCTGATGATGAGGATGCAATTCGTCTTCAGCCAATGAAGAATATTCACTTGGCAGCTTCGCTTAACGATCATTACATCAGTTATGGAAATCTAGGATTTCTTTATTTGATTGGTGGGATCGCCCTACTCATTGTTGTAATTGCTTGGTTCAATTACATTAACCTATCCACTGCCGGTGCATTAAAACGCGCAAAAGAAGTGGGCATTCGCAAAGTGATTGGCGCCAGCAAACAGCAGCTTGTGTTACAATTTTTAAGAGAGTCATTTTTTTTAAACATCGTTGCACTACTGCTAGCATTTGCCATCGTCAATATCGGCCAACCAGTATTTAATGAAATTATTGGTAAACCACTCTCCTTTTCCCTACTTACTCAAAACGCTTTCTGGATTTTTGGCAGTATGATTTTTATTTTCGGCTCTGTTGCTTCCGGTGGGTATGCTGCCTTTGTACTTTCATCTTTCAAACCATCACAAACGTTGAAAGGTATTTTTAGTAAATCATCCACTGGCATTGCCTTGCGAAAAACACTAGTAGTATTTCAGTTCAGTATTTCAATTTTACTCATTGCGGCAACCTTCATTTTATATCAGCAGCTTCAGTTCGTTCAGAATCAAAATCTGGGTATGAATCTCAATCAGCTTGTCGTTATCAATGGCCCGGAAGTAGGAAAGGATAATACCTATACGCAACGAAAAGAATCGTTCAAAAATGAATTGACACAGGCGAGTTTTGTTGAGAAATATTCTGGTAGTGGAAGTGTACCGACACAAGGATATAATTATTCTAATTCTGGCATTACAAAAATGAATGCGTTGCCTGGCGAAGAAAAAAACAACTACAATATCTCGTTTATTGACGATCATTTTTTTGATACATACGAAATAAATTTTGAGGCAGGACAAAATTTTACCTATGCCGATTGTAACAAAAAACAGAGCGAGGTAGATCGGTTGATTTTGAACGAACAGGCAGCACGCCAGTTAGGATTTCAATCACCTCAGGAGGCAATTGGGTCAAAGATAAAGTGGTACGAAAAAGAGTATGAGATAAAGGGTATCGTAAAAGATTACCACCACCTATCGCTTCGCCAAACGATAGCGCCTATCATCTATATTCCTCAATTCAACAGTGGATTTTTTACCGTAAAGCTAAAGCCAGGAAATACGCAAGCAGAATTAATTTCATTGGAAAAAATATACAAAGAATATTTTCCAGGCAACCCCTTTGAATATTTCTTCGTGAACGAAAACTACTTTAATCAATACCGTGCCGAGCAACAGTATGGAAAGATTTTTACAGCAACCTCTTGCCTTGCCATTTTCGTTGCGTGTCTGGGTTTATTTGGGCTTGCTACTTTTACAGTGGAACAGCGTACCAAAGAAATTGGTATTCGGAAGGTAATGGGCGCGAGCATATCGCAGATAAGCATTTTATTATCACGAGATTTTCTAAAACTGGTTGTTATTTCCATTCTAATAGCATCACCGTTGGCGTGGTGGGCAATGCATACGTGGCTGCAAGCTTTTGCGTACAGAGTTGAAATAACCATTTGGATTTTTGCTCTCGCGGGAGCGCTTGCTATTTTTATTGCGCTGCTCACAGTAGGATCACGCGCCATTCAAGCTGCCATGAGTAATCCGGTGAAGAGTTTAAGGAGTGAATAAATAAGTACCGGTTGCCAGATGCCGGTAACCAGTG
>JBBRFY010000116.1:0-14256 GCA_038241205.1 Cytophagales bacterium | reverse complement strand
CATTATCAATCAGGAAATACCAGGTATAACCGGTGGCGCAATTGATAGTAAAGAAGGCGAGCCTGGCCCGATCATGATGCAAGGCGATCATGGCCCGATTGAATATCGTAATATTATTATTACGCCTATTAAGTAGTTGGCTGCTATTGGGTTCGTGGACAGTGACGACAAGCTGACAAAATTTATAGGATTTCTAATTTTAATGATTAAAATTTTTGGACTGTATTCCGCAGTTACGACAATATTCTCGGCTCTACCAGGTAATATAGCGTTTTCACTTCGATACATTGACGCATTTATTGTTTTATGGATAGTCGTTGCGACCTTAATTGCAGTTGGACTATTTTGGTTACTGATATTTAAGGCTGACAAAATTATTGACTTACTTAAACTTGACAAAGGTTTTGCGGATGATAGAATCGAATTAGGCAACATAAAATATTCCAGATCTATTGAGTCAGATATTTTGGGCATTCAAAGGTGATATTGCCGGACAAAATTTTACCGCAGAAGACAAATTTAATCTTACAGTTAATGGACTTAATCTGTTAATAGGCTATTTACTTTTTACAAACTACGATATTGTAGCGAGACGATTGAAAGGGAAGAACAATGTTAGTTGAAAACTTTCGCCAACAATTTATTACAGGTGAAAAAGAAGTTGGAAAAACGAGAATGTACTTATACTACTTACTAAATTAATTCTTTGATGTGTGCAATACAGCTGGCAGATAATAAAAACTGTAAATCACATTCTATAGTGTAGGTTGTTAAAGTGTGTGCTGTTAAATTTCGTTAGCAACGCAAGACAAAGATATTTAACCGCATAAGTTTTATAGCTAAAGGCTCGCGGCAAGTTTAAAAAAAAAGTATGCTAGAAAGAATTAATAACATATTCAATACTAGTTATGAGACGAAAGTGTCAAAACAGATTGAGGATATTTTGAGTGTAATTCGAGAAGGAATTAGTAATTGGGCACTCTTCTTTGACAAGTATATCAATTAATTTTAGCGAATTTAAAATCAACGGATTTAAAATTGAAATCTTAAGAGTACCCGATATGTTTTCACCATTTAAAAGTCATGGTAGAATTATAATACATCTAACAAAAACGGAACAGCCAGATTTGACGAAGATAAAATGTGAGATATATCCGAGAGATAATTCCTTGCAATATATTTTAGGATTCATTTTGTTAATATTTCTCCTTTGGACAATGTTTTTAATTGCTATTGGATTGCTTGTAGGAATGACTTTTTTAATTTCTAAAATGGTGATTTTTGCGATAGTTTTTTGTGTACCCGTATTTTTTATCTTTATAAGATATAGAATTGCAAAGGCCGCGTTGACTGAATATTCAGAATATGTTATTAAATTAATTAGTAAATAAAATCAGCCCCTAACAAAAACTGTAAATCACAAACTGTATTGTAGGTTCTTAGAGTTTGCGTTATTAAATTTGATAGCAATGCACGGCAGTGCTATAGGTATTACACCTAAACACTAATACCAAAACTTAAAAAAATTTTTAGAAATAGATACTTAAAATGAAACAAGCAGGATTTATTATTACGATACTTTTGATAGGTATGTTGAGCGGATGTAAACCTAATAACTCCGGTGAGGATTCCAATGACAACGTGCCCGGTACCCGCGAAATCAAGTCCGATACGTTAACGAAGCATTTAAAACCTTTTAAGTCGGAGTTGCCGACTATAGGTCTGTTGATGTATAGCGGAGTGTTACAAAGCGAATTGTTCGCAACATAAGATGTTTTTGCAAAACCAAGCGAAGACGGTAAGCAGCTGTTTAATGTTGTAACGATAGCGGAAACCAATAATGCGATTATTACTGAAGAAGGTATTAAAATGGTGCCTGACTTTACGTTTAATGATTGTCCGAAATTAGAAGCACTGTTTGTTCCAAGTGCGTATGATATGTATGCACAGGTTCACAATAATAAAATTGTTGACTTCATTCGAAATAGAAATTCAGAAACAAAATATATTGTAAGCAACTGTGCCGGAGCACAACTTATTGGCGCATCTGGAATTGCCGATGGAAAGAAAATTGTGACGTGGATTGGTGGCGGTAAACAATTGCAAATAGACTATCCGAATTTAAAAGTTCAAGACGATAGTCTTGTTGCATTTGTGGAAGACGGAAAATTTAGTTCATCAAATGGAAATTTGACAAGCTACATTTCTGCTTTGCATCTAGTGGAAAAAATGACAAGCCGTGAACATAGAAAATTTGTTGAATCATATTTGTACCTTGACAGACTTCAAAACTGGGAGAAATAAAGTGGTTCTCAAAAATATTATTGAGGTTGTGAGTTGATTGGCTAAGGACGAACAAGAAGAAAATATTTGTGCACAATGAAAAAAATTTTAATAACTGGAGCAACCGGAAATATTGGGACAGAGGTAATACATGCTTTGATAAACCTGAACAGTGAAGCAACTATTTATGCCGGAGTAAGAGACGTGAGCAAGGATAAGGTTAGAGATAAAGTTGAATTGGTGCAATTCGACTTTACAATAGCCGACTCTTACAAGATGGCATTAAATAATTGTGACGTTCTTTTTTTACTACGCCCACCTCAAATTTCGGACACCGAAAAGTACTTCAAACCGATAATTGAAACGTGTTTGGAAAAGGATGTTAAGCACATTGTTTTTTTATCAGTTCAAGGTGTTGAGAAGAGCAGTATAATTCCGCATCACAAAATTGAACAACTTATTGTTGACAGTAAAATTCACTATACCTTTTTGCGGCCAGCCTATTTTATGCAAAACTTCACGACAACTTTGCGTAGCGATTTGGTGAATAAGAAAAGTATTTACCTGCCTGCTGGTGACGCAAAATTTACGCTTGTTGATGTTCGTGATATTGGAGCAGTAGCGGCAAACGTTTTGACAAATACTTCGATGCATATAAATAAAGCGTATGATCTAACGTGCGATGAGAAGCTTACCTTTTCCGAAATGGCAAGAATGCTGAGCTCTGAGTTAGAATGTTCAATTAAATATAGTTCGCCAAACCTTGTGCGTTTTTTCTTAACAAAGAAGAGAGAGGGCATTCCGGCAATGTTTATTCTTGTGATGATTATGCTTCACTATTTACCGCGTTTTCAAAGTGAACCACAAACAACCGATTGGATAAAAAAAATTACAGGAAGACAACCTATAACGTTTACGCAGTTTATAAATGATAATGGAAAACGATTGATCTAAAACAGTTAAGCAACAGGTATGATATGAAAAGGGAAGTCATTTAAAATTACTTCCTTTTACTTTTATTTAAAAATTATTAAACAGATCCTGAAAACCAAAAGATCATAACTTCTTGTGCTGAATTCTCACCGCATTTAGAATGGCCAGCAATGCAACACCAACATCTGCAACAACGGCTTCCCACAGCGTTGCAATACCTCCGGCACCAAGAATTAAAACGGCTACCTTTACAACCATGGCCAGTGTTATATTTTGCCAAACAATCCTTCGGGTAATCTTGCCAATTTTTATTGCCGACACAATTTTCGAGGGCTGATCATTTTGAATAACAAGATCAGCAGTTTCTATTGTAGCATCACTTCCCAAACCGCCCATTGCAATACCTACGTCTGCCAGCGCTACTACAGGGGCATCGTTTACGCCATCTCCAACAAAGGCAATAACTCTTTTTTCATTTTTAAGTGCTTGAACTTTTTCTACTTTTCCTTCCGGCAATAAGTCTCCGAAAGCATTATCAATCCCCAATACTTTCGATACCATGTCAACAACACTTTGTTTGTCGCCTGAAAGCATCACCGTTTTTATATCAATTTTGTGAAGATTCTCAATGGCTTGCTTGGCATCTTCTTTTATCTCATCTGCAATTGTAATGTATCCCGCATATTTTTCGTTGATCGATACAACCACAACCGTATCAATCAAGGTTTCGATTTCCCTTGGATAGGGGATATTAAATTTCTTTAAGAGTTTGGCGTTTCCGGCCAGTAAAGTTTTTCCTTCAACAGAACCTTTTAATCCATGCCCTGAAATTTCTTCGATGTTATCTGCTTTTCCTTTTATAGTATCATTTGCATACGCAACAATTGCTTTCGCGATTGGGTGGGTAGAGTTTTTTTCTAAGACGGAAGTAAGACGTATAAATTCTTTTTCCTCAATTCCATTCGTAATTACCTGCTGCACTTTGAACACGCCTTTTGTAAGCGTTCCGGTTTTATCCATAACAACGGTATTTACTTTTGTAATAACATCAAGGTAATTCGAACCTTTAAAAAGTATTCCGTTGCGAGATGCCAATCCGATGCCTCCAAAGTATCCTAACGGAATGGATACAACCAGCGCACACGGACAACTGATTACCAGAAACACCAATGCTCTATAATACCATTCACTAAAAATATAATCGTCAATAAAAAAATAAGGTAGCAGACAAACTCCTATCGCTAATGCAAAAACGATTGGAGTATATACTTTCGCAAACTTGCTGATGAATAATTGGGTTTGTGATTTACGAGCCGTAGCATCTTGAACCATTTCCAAAATTTTACTCAACTTGCTATCATTAAATAAAGATTTTACTCGTATTTCCGAAACGGTGTTTAGATTGATCATTCCGGCAAATACTTTTTCACCTTTTGATTTTGTGTCCGGCTTGCTTTCACCAGTAAGTGCTGCTGTGTTGAACGAAGCAGAAGATGAAATCAATTCTCCATCTAGCGCAACCTTTTCTCCGGGCTTAACCTCAATAATTTCATCTATGATAATTTCTTTCGGATCAACCACCGTTGATTCTCCATTTCGCAACACCGTTACTTCATCGGGTCGAATATCAAGCAATGCTTTTATACTTCGCTTTGCTTTGTTCACGGCAGAATCCTGAAACCATTCGCCAATGGAATAGAAAATCATTACGGCAACTCCTTCACTGTAGGAGCCAATCGCGAACGCGCCAACGGTAGCAACACTCATTAAAAAAAATTCGTTAAAAAAATCGAATCGCTTTGCTTTTCGAAAAGCCATATTTAAAACCGTGTAGCCTGCGAGAAAGTAAGCCACTCCATATATAAAGAAGTTAATTGGAAAAAGTGGGATGTATTTAAACCCAAATTCCAGTGTTAACATGATTACCAAAATGAATAGCGATAACAGTAATTGCCAATGACTTTTCCACCCGGAGACTTCAGCATGACCATCCATCTGATTGTGGTTATGGCCATCGTCATGCGAATGCTTTGCAGTTTTTGTGTGGATCATTTAGGAGAGAATTTAATCGTTTTTATTAGAAAGCATTTCAATGTGCATGGCCACCTTCTTCTTCGCTGTTTTTTATTTTGGAAAGAATAGCATATGCACCTTTCACAACTACTTCTGTTTTTTCATTCAAACTTTCGGTTGTGATGATCTCTGTGTATCCCACCTCACTATTGCCAATCTCTACTTCTATCATTTCGAAGTGTTGCCCTTCTTCATGAGGTTCGGTTCCTTCACGTTTTTCTTCGGCATGGCCTTCTTCTGTAGGCATGAAAACATATTTTTTCCCTTGAAAATCAACAATGGCTTCATCTGGTAAAGCTGCAACTTCAATTCCTCCAGCTTCTACAATAGCTTTCAAATACATACCGGGCAAAAGTTCCTTATCCTCTTTATCAATATGGCAGTGAATACGAATGCTTCGATCAGCACCTATCTTTCTACCAATAAGGTAGACAGTCGCAAATCGTTCTTTGTCTTCGTTTGCCAATGTGAATCGTATTTTCTGTCCGATTTTTAATTTTGGAATATCTTTTTCAAATACGGTGAGTTCGGCATGCAAATGTTCGGTGTCAACAATTTCAAACAACACATCCGCTGGATTAACAAACTTACCGATGTTAACATTTACTTCTGTTACATATCCGCTTATGGGTGAGTAAACATTCCCTGTGCTTGTAATATTTCCGGTATCAAGAGAAGAAAAATCGATGTTTATCATTTTTAACTTTGCGATTAATCCACTTAGTTTTGCAACGCCTGTTTGATACGTTGCTTTTGCTTGTTGCACTGTTTTCTGTGCATTTACATTTTCTTTTGATAATGCTTGCTGCCGTTCGTAATCTGCTTTTGAAAATTCTAATTGTGTTTTAACTTCTAAATAGTCTTGCTGCAGCTGAATGTAATCAGGGTTTTCAATAACGGCAATCAATTGACCTTTCTTCACCTTTGATCCTTGCAAAAGTGATGTGCTTTTTAGAAACCCTCCCAGTGGAACAGAGATACTAATCAGTTGCTGCGGTGGCACATCGAGTACACCATTTACCTTTATTGTGCCGCTAATATTTTTGCGTTCTAATTTGCCAAACTCAATACCTGCATTTTTCATTTGTGCTTCGGTGAGTTCAACTGAATTTTCTCCTTCATCGTGATGTGCTTCAACGACTATCGGCTGATCACTTTTCCCACATGAAAACAAGAGTGTAGCAGTGAAGAAAAAGATGAATTTATAGTTTAAGACTTTCATACTGTTTTAGTTGATGGTGGATTATTTTGTGCCTGCCAGATATTCTAGATTAATAACAGACTGATTCAGGTTATTCAAATTATGGAGATAGGTATCCCGAATCTGAATTGCATTTTTTACAGCAAGCCAATATTCTGTGTAACCAATTTCTCCGTTTTTAAAAGCTACATCTGATTGTTTAAGTATGCGTTCAGCATTCTCCAAAGCTGATGATTGATAATAAACAACACTGTTCTTATTTTTAATATACTCTTGCACGGCCTGTTGCCATTCGCCCTGTATCAAAGACTGATTATATTCAAATTGAACTTCTGACTTTTGTTGATTTATACTTGCTGCTTTTACTTTCGCAGACTGCGGACCAAACCATAACGGAACAGACAGCCCAACCTGAAATCCCTGGAAGCGATCAGCACTTGTGGCAAGATCACCATTTGAATTTAACGGAGTTCCAATCAACGTCTGATTGAAATAACCAAAGGTAATATCAGGAAGAAATTTTGCTCCGGCTACTTTGCGTTCGTGGCCCGCTATTTCTACTTGCTGTTTTAGGTAGGCAAGCTGAGGACTTTGATTGACAGACATACTATCGAGAGACAGGCCAAGTTGTCGTTCACTGAATGTTGATTGAGCAATACGTATACGTTGCTCGCTATTCATGAGCGTCTGCAAATGTCTTTGATAAATAAGAATGTTAGCTTTTGTTTGAGATAAAAGATTATGCGCTTCGCTCTGCTGAGTTTCAGCTGTAGTTTTTTCCAACAATCGTGTTTCGCCTGTGCGATATCGCAGATCAGCAGCCTTCACAAAATCAGTAAAGATGCTGTCTTGCCTTTGCAACAAAGCTTCTTGCGCGTACAGAAAAATTAGTTGGTAGTAAACCTGCTTCACTTGAAATACCAGTTCATTTTCAGATGCTGCTTTTCTTAATTCACTTCCTTTAACAAGCGACTTGCCTAGTGCATGTTGAGAGGTTAGTACTGTGGGGAAAGGAATACTTTGTGTAATCGAAATGTTGTTATCGTCTTTAGCATAACCGTTGTATTGTCCACGCATGTACATAACATTCGTCTTGCCAATATCAATAGAAGAGAGTTTGATCTGTTGCTGATATTCGATGTCGAGTGATGCAGCCTGAATGCTTTTGTTTTTTCGAAGCGCTTGTTGCGTGGCTTCTTCTAGCGTTACAGGTAATTGTTGTACAGTGCTTTGTGCATTAACATTCATAGCTCCACCAAAAGCAAGCGCGATTAGGATGAGTGATACTGCTTTAGGATTCATCTTTTTAAATTTTATGTTTTCAAAATAGATATACAAGCAAGGCAACACAATCAACGTAAGAATTGTGGAGCTAATCAATCCACCAATCACTACAGTGGCCAACGGCTTTTGTACTTCAGCACCAGCGCTTGTTGCCAGTACCATAGGTAGGAAACCAAGGGAAGCCACGGCTGCTGTCATTAACACCGGACGTAACCGGATGGCAGTACCTTTTAAAATTATTTCCACGACATCAGTAAGCCCTTCTTTTTTTAAGCGATTGAATTCTGCGATGAGTACAATTCCATTTAATACTGCTACACCAAACAAAGCGATGAAACCAACACCTGCTGAAATACTAAAAGGCATGCCGCGTAAAAGCAAGGCAAATACTCCACCAATAGCAGCCATAGGAATGGCAGTAAAAATGAGAAGCGATTGTTTTGCTGAATTGAAGGTGAGAAAGAGTAAAATAAAAATGAGCGCCAATGCTAAAGGGACAGCAATGGACAACCTGGCCTCGGCTTCTTTTAGATTTTCAAACTGTCCTCCATAGGTAGGATAATATCCCGGAGGAAATTTTATTTGTTGTTCAATTTTCTGCTGGATCTCTTCCACTACGCTGGCAACATCGCGACCTCTTACATTGAAGCCAACGATGATTCTTCGTTTGGCATCTTCACGTTGAATCTGATTAGGTCCAATTTTAAAATCAACCTCTGCGATTTGACTAAGCGGCACCTGATTTCCAGTGTTGGTTGTAATAAAAAGATTGCTTACATCCTCGATGCCTTGACGACTTTGTGAACTCAATCGAACTACAAGGTCAAAACGCTTTTCTTCTTCATAGACTAATCCCGCAGACTGTCCTGCGAAAGCAGTGTTGATCGTTTGATTTACTGTGGCAATGTTCAGTCCGTATTTTGCAACTTCATCGCGATTGATTTTTATTACAATCTGGGGTAAGCCCGTTACTTCCTCCAGATATAAATCACGTGATCCTTCCACAGTGCTGAGAATGCTTGCAACTTGTTTGGACAGATCAGTAAGTATTTCTAAATCTTCACCGAATATTTTTATGGCTACATCCTGACGCACTCCTGTCATCAGTTCGTTGAAACGCATTTGAATGGGTTGTTGAAAACCGAAGGTCACTCCAGGAATTACTTCCAAAGCTTCCGTCATTTTTTCAGCAAGATCATCACGATCATGCGCTTTCTTCCATTGATCTTTTGGTTTTAAAACCACGATCATGTCACACGCTTCAATGGGCATCGGATCCGTTGGAATTTCGGACGAGCCAATCTTTCCAACAACTTCCTCTACTTCATCAGGAAATTCTTTAAGCAAAACCGCTGCACCTTTTTGTGCGGCATCAACGGTGTAAGACAAACTGCTCCCGGTAAGTACACGAGTTTCAACAGCAAAATCTCCTTCATCTAACGTGGGTAGAAATTCACCCCCCATTCTCATAAACAAAATGATGCTCACTACAAAAATTGCTACTGACGATGCGACCACCGTGAATTTATACCGCAGCGATTTTATAAGGATGGGCTCGTACAGACGATGAAAGAATTTCATCATGCGATCAGAAAAATTTTGTTTATGCTGTGTGTGCTTACTTAAAAATAAAGCCGACATCATCGGTACATACGTAACGGAAAGAATAAAGGCACCAAGAATAGCAAACGCCACAGTCTGTGCCATGGGCTTAAACATTTTTCCTTCTATACCTACCAATGCCAGTATAGGTAAATACACAATCAGGATAATGATTTCTCCAAACGCTGCTGATGTTCTGATCTTGGACGCAGATTCATACACTTCAATGTCCATCTCGGATTGCGTTAATCGCTGTGTGATGGTGCGCATTCCTAAATGATGCAGCGTAGCTTCTACAATAATTACGGCACCGTCTACAATCAAACCAAAATCGATCGCGCCTAGACTCATTAAATTTCCGGAGACGCCAAACACATGCATGAGTGAAACAGCAAACAACATGGCCAAAGGAATGACCGAAGCCACAACCAGACCGGCTCTAAAGTTTCCCAGGAAAAGAACCAGCACAACAATTACAATCAAGGCACCTTCAATGAGATTTTTTTTCACCGTACCAATGGCACGATCTACAAGTTCACTGCGATCCAGAAAGGCATCGATCTCTAATCCTTCTGGTAAATTTTTTTCAATTTGTACGATCCGTTCCTTTACACGATTTACTACAGCATTTGAATTTTCACCTTTCAACATCAACACAATGGCACCCACTACTTCGCCTTCATTATTATACGTCATGGCACCAAAGCGATTGGCGTGACCGAATTGTACGTTCGCCACATCTCTCACGAGTACTGGCATACCCGATTGAGTGTTCTTAATTACTATTTTGCCAATATCTTCTTCTGAAGTAATGAGTCCTTCACTACGGATAAAGTAAGCGTTCGGTTTTTTGTCGATGTAAGCACCACCTGTATTCTGATTATTCAATTCCAGAGCAGAAAATATTTCTGCAATCCCTATACTATAACTTCGAAGTTTGTCCGGATCGATCGCTATTTCATATTGTTTCAAATAGCCTCCGAAGCTGGCCACATCGGCAACACCATTTATTCCGAGTAACTGTCTTCGTACAATCCAATCTTGTACCGTGCGCAATTCCATTGGAGAATACTTTTCTTCAAATCCTTTCTTCGGTCGAATAATGTATTGAAAAATTTCACCGAGTCCGGAGGTGAGCGGTGCAAGTTCTGGCTTGCCAACACCAGGTGGTATTTGATCAGCCGCAAGTACCAATCGTTCATTTACTTGCTGACGTGCCCAATACACATCAACGTTGTCTTTGAAAACAATGGTTACAATCGATAAACCAAATCGCGAGAAACTTCTGATCTCATCAATGCCGGGAATGGTGGCCATGGTTTGCTCTACCGGAAACGTAACGAGACGTTCAATGTCCAGCGCAGATTGAGAAGAAGCGATCGTAATAATCTGAACCTGATTGTTTGTAATGTCGGGTAATGCATCGATGGGAAGTTGCGTTAACGAATAGCTTCCCCAAACAATGAGTCCGATGGTGAACAAGCCGATGATCAATTTATTGTGTATCGAATAGTGTATAACCTTGTCTAACATAATGTGGGTTATGATTTTGATAGATTGAACAGCATCGCTGATCAAAATTAAAGAATGATGTAACAGAAAATATTTGCATAAAAGGGCAAACGATTTTTAACGTCACACTCTTCGTCTAATGTCTGTTTTGTTTTTGTGATATTGAAGTAAGCCTGTATTTTTTTACGAAGACAAATGACTTGCCTTAGAAGTAAAAGAGGACAGCTTAAATCCTGGGCGGTTGCCAAATGTGATTATAGTCAGACAAGGTCTGCCTTTCATTGTAAGGTATGGTCTCTTTCGTATTATGAATTACGCGCGAAAGGTCAAGATCAGACACAAAAGAAAGTTGAATGTGAGAAGCACAACACGAGCAGGTACAGAAAGGTGAACATAAATCCGACTCCTCATCGGAATGCTCATGATCAGAAAAATTTGCTACCTGAGTATCATGCTCCAGTTCGTCCGTACACGTATCGCGATCACTGCACGGATAAACCGAAAGCGATATGATATAGAGCGCAAATATGAAATGGATAATTTTCACGTGGCAAAGTAAATAAAAAATCTATGCAATTGGGTTGCAAAATGGATGCATTTCAATTTGTCGCGTATAATAGTAAGAACGATTCTATAGCGCTCATTCTTTTATTATATTGGATAGCCTTACTTACTATTCATCAACGTTACGTAACTCACTTCAGGCAATGTGAATGTCACCTTTCCATCCATAACCGCAACACTTCCAACTTCTTCCATCCCCTTTTCTTTATCGGTTACAAATACCTTTAGCTTTTTTACTTTTTTAGGAATGCCCGATATAATTGCTTCGCGCGAAGCGCCATTGTTTACAATATGAAACGCATACTGATTTGATTTCGGATTGCCTAATGCAGCACACGATACATCTTCACTCGCGCACGCTATCGCCAACGCAGGCAAACTTTTAGGAGTAGCACTAAGCTGTTTCAGTTGCCAAAATCTTCTGGTTGGTCTAAGGGTTTCGTTGTTACCAAAAATTCCACCACCAGCCAGTGGAGAATAATCTGCAGTAAGTTGCCATTGCAAAATTGTTTTGGGTTGACAGATAGCAAGCATGCGCACATACAGATTAATTTCTTCGATGGCATAAATCTGTTCTTCGAAGATGGAAGGATATTGATGTGCTGCTGCATCAATGCTACCTTCTCCTACTACTAAAGGTTTGTTTATTTTCTCTGCCGCGTCTGCCCATTTTTTTAACGTTTCATATTCCCAACCTCGCCAGGAATGAAATGAAACAGCGCCAATAAAAGGCCAGGTTGATGGATCGGCAAGTGATTCATTTAAAAATGCCCAGCTATTCGCATCGGACGTATCGCCAAGAAGTAGTTTTGTTTTTAATCCTTTGGCCTTAAAGTATGCGCCTAAATTTTTAATAAGATCGCGGTGTTCCAAACCAGTTTGTCTGATGTCGATGCCAAGATCCGATTCATTAAATGAAAACATTTCTACCTCTACACCATAGTGATCTTTCATATACAAAATGTAATCTGTAATGGATTTGTAAATTTTATCCATCTTGTCGTGATTCAATGGATTTCCCCAAAGTCCGCCAAGTTGTGGCCCCGATGTTCGCTCACCAACAATTGCCCAATCGGGCGCGAACCAACCCGATAAGATGATTGGAATATCCATCTTCTTCATACGTTGCGCAAGTTCCATTGCTTTTTTAACTCGGTCATTCAACTTTCCTGCATTAGCAGCATTTGTTGGATCAACATTTTCATCCGCATGCCAAAGTTGCCACGGCATTTCTACACGCGCATAGGCCACCCGAAGATTTTCAAGACAATAATCAATTACCTGTGGATCTGTTTTAGCATTTTGCAATCGGAAATTTCCACCAATACCATCGAACACTCTTCCTGGTTTGGAAACATCAACAAGCATTTCTACTGTGCTCTTGTCAATTTCTTGATTTGTAGTTATGGTAAACGTTTTGCTAACGGTTTGATTTTTTTTGATGGAATCATTTGCAAGGGCTATTAGCAATTCAATACTTGTTCCGTTCAATCGCTTTACGATTATTTGAGAATTATCATTGCAAATGAATTGATATTCGCCTCGCTTCGATTTGATTTTTATTCCCTTTGCCTCTGCACGTAAAATTTCGTTTACATCACTTAATGCAGATTGGCCTAAAGGTATTTTAGAAGGTTCGATAATTTCTATTGCGCCATCAGCAAAATAATCTCCGTTAAAGATCACACTAAAGAAAGTGCCAACTACAACTGTATCTAACGTTGAGGTATATTGAATATTCACTAATGCTTTTCCTTTTCCAATATCTTCTACCGTTTCAGTATAATCAATCGCTCCTATTTTAGAAGTGATAATCTGTTTGCTGCCTTCTCTCTTAAATGAATAATGGTGTTGCTCTTTCGCAGTTTGAGTATTGTGATGCCACGATGCTCCCACAATTTTGAAACTACTTTCAAATTTTGTTAACTGGCCTTCTACGCGAATGCCCGTCATGTTTCCCCAGGCTGTTACCTCTGGTTGCGAATAAGAAGGATACACGATGAGCAAACAAAAATTAAAAAGCAATGCGGCAATTTTAATGGGAAAGCGTGTCATTGGAAATGTTTTAATGAAAAAATCCGAGCTGTTAACAATGCAAGATGGAAATGGTGCAATATTATAAAAAAATTAAAACTACTTGCCGTAATCATCTAAAGTAATAAATGAAAGCATAGAGACATAACCCTTTCGTTTCTGTGTCGCAGGAAAAGAAAAGGTAAATGACACACAACGCTTTTAATACAAGGCAATTAATACGCTTGTTTCATTTTCAAAGTGAATCAGTATCTTCGAAAAAATCTTCTCGTGAAGCATTTAATATTTTTAGTGTTTCCTATAAGAAGGAAGATAAAATCAAGGTTACTTATTAAAGGTAGGTGTTAAAATAGATTACCTCACAAAATAACATGAAGAAATCTCTTGTAAAAAACCTGCACCTCTGGCTGTTTGATTGTTTAGTGAATGAGTCTTCCGTAAAACATTTTGTTACGGATAGAACGTCAAGCGAAAGCGAAAAGGAATTTACCTTAAGCTATTCCAGTGTGCTTGATAGAAATGAAGTACTTCAAAACAGAGTGATGTTGGCAGCGGCAATGGATATTCAAGAATCGAATTTGTATTTCCCATCACAAATACACAAAACAAAAATTGTAAACGTAACACAAGGTACTTCCAAAGATGAATTGCTTGAAACGGATGCGTTGATTACAAATGAGAAACGTATTTGTATTGCTGTGATGTCAGCCGATTGTGTGCCGATACTTTTATACGATTTTAAAAACAAAGCAGTGGGCGCTGTTCATTCG
>JBBRFY010000115.1:0-14285 GCA_038241205.1 Cytophagales bacterium | reverse complement strand
AAATTCAAACCACCAATTGTTACTACCTTTAGGTATCAACTAGTTCATTTTTAAAAATCGAATTCATTATTCAGCAAGCTCGATGAAATATGGTTATCGCATTTTAATTATTCTCTGTTGCTTCCATTGCTCCTGCAAAAGAAAACAGAATACATCTATTTCTAAAACTCCGAACATCGTTTTAATTGTTGCTGATGATCTTGGTTTTTCTGATCTCGGATGTTTTGGAAGCGAGATTAAAACACCAAACATTGATTCGCTTGCGGGACATGGACAAATATTTACAAGCTTTTATACAGCCGCCACCTGTTCCCCTACACGCGCTATGCTGCTTACGGGCACTGACAATCACATTGCTGGCTTAGGGAATATGGCTGAAGCGGTTATTTCAATTGATGATCAAAGAGGACATCCGGGTTATGAAGGATACCTTAACGGAAGAGTTGTGTCGGTTGCGCAATTATTAAAAGATGTTGGCTATCATACCTATATCGCTGGCAAGTGGCACCTTGGGTTAACGGCTGATCAGAGTCCTAAAGCAAAAGGTTTTGAAAGATCATTCGCATTACTGGATGCATACGCCAATCATTCTTTTCCTGATGAGCATAATTCGTTTTGGGAAGACGATCACTTCGGACATTATCCCGATGGAAGATATTCAACTGATTTCTATACCGATAAATTAATTGACTTTATAAGTGCTGATAGAAAAGATAACAAGCCATTTTTTCTTTATGCGGCATACACTTCACCACACTGGCCGTTGCAGGCTCCGATGAATTTTGTGGATAAGTATAAGGGAGTGTATGATATTGGATATGATAGTTTGAGGAGTTTAAGGTTTGACCGTTTGAAGAAAAAAGGAATTATAAAAGAGCATGTCGTGCTCTCTAAACTTCCTGCGGTAAAAGGTAATCTCTATACGGTTTCGGATCAACCGTTGTTACCATGGAGCTCACTCAACGAAGACGAACAAAGATTGGAGTCGCGCAAAATGGAAATTTATGCAGGCATGGTTGATAATTTAGATCACAACATTGGCAGATTAATTCAATACCTAAAAGAGATTGGCGAGTACGAGAATACCTTATTCATTTTTTTATCAGATAACGGGCCAGCGGTATCTGAAGGAAATGCAACACCGGATAACGCAAATCCTTATCCCTACATGGGTACTCCAAATTCGTTTGTTGCGTACGGCTCTGCTTGGGCACACGCATCGAGCGCAGTGAATAGTTTTTATAAGGGATACAGCGCAGAAGGAGGAATACATACTCCGATGATTATAAAAATGCCTTTTCAAAAAAACGGAAAAGGACTTACTTCAAACTTTACAACTGTAATGGATATTGCACCTACTCTACTTGACTTGGCTAAAGGTAAATATCCTTCATCGTATCACGGAAACACGCTCGCTCCACTTCAGGGAACATCCATGCTTCCGTTTTTAACGGATGAGGCAAAATGGGTTCATGACGATAATTATGTTATGGGTTGGGAATTGTTTGGTAGATGTGCCGTTAGAAAGGGAAAGTGGAAGATAACCATGATTGAGCCACCCTTTGGCAAAGGACTATTTGAATTATTTGACATTGTAGATGATCCGACCGAGTCACATGATTTGTCAAAGCAATATCCTGACGTGTATCAGGAGATGCTGAAACGTTGGGAAGAGTATGTAAAGAATAACGGTGTTATTTTATTAAAGTAAGGCCTCTCTAAATAACTATTGTTCAGAGATGCCTTACGATTTATTTCTTTACTTCTTTCGGAGGTGGTGGTGGAAGTACAAAAGGTTTGGGTTGTGGATCAAGCGGTTTTAAATCTTTGCCCGCCAACGCAGGATGATCTGCTGGAATAAATGTAGATCGAAATTGAAAATAGGTTAATGGCATTGGCGATTTAGGTTCGCCATTTGTTTGGCGGATTTCTCCTCTATACGGGTTTAAATATTCCCATACAATTTTACCTTCTGGCGTCACTTCAAAAAATCTACCCCTAGCCCCCTCATTAATAAAGGTATTGCCATTATGCATTCGATGTGCCCCAGAAATAAAACTGCTATGGAATGAAATAGTATCCTGCGCCATATATTTCCAAGTAGGTTGATCAGGACCAAAGCTTTTACCATTCTCAATCGTATACTTTCCTGTCGCTTCAAGCGGAGTAATTAATTCAAAAATTGATGAATAATTCATGCTATCCTTTCTTCCTGAAATATCATTATTAAACACTGTTAGATTTCCAGCACCTGGTTTTCCTTTTTCAATCCAACGCACGTCATGCTGCCCAAATAATTTTTGATCTGTTGAATCTCCGCGATTGTAATTTTTAGGATTCCCCCAACGGAAAAGAAAATCACCGCCTTTACCATATTTACCACCGGTATGGCTAGCCGCCTCTTTAGAAGTGGTGCTGTGGTCTATTATAAAAATTTCGCTTGCTGAAGGCGAACTGAAAACAATCTGGTCTAAATCTGAATTATAGTTAATGGCATTGAAATGAAAAACATCTGAGCCCTGATTATCAACCGTCTGATTTCTCCAAACCCAACCTTTGGATATTAGTATATCCATACTGTCTTGACTTATTTTTGGTTCATCATCATGCCACCCGATATTGAAATTTAAGAGTTCTGGATGCTCCGAAAGATTACCATAATTTGCTTTGGTTTTATCATAATCCTGAATGAGGTGATCCCAAGAATGCCACTCCCAAACTATCTCACCCTTTCGTTTTCCAATGGGTTTAATCTCCACTATTTTATCTGGCCAAAGCCCATCCTTTGGTGTGTGTTCTGGTTTGCGCCCAGCCGCTATAACGTCCTCAGCGGATTTAGCTTCCCACGCTATTGAAAGAATATTTCCATTGGGCAACACTGCTATATCGTGGTGATTTAAATAGTCATCAGTAGCATATTCAAAATCCCAAAGCATCTTACTGTTCCACGATATTTTTTGAATTCTTCCGGCTTGTCCGCCACCTGCAAACACAGCAAAGTCGGGGTCTTCTGCATTTTGTACGATCGATCCATCATCCATTAAATAGACACTTTCGCTAGTATAATTTCCTTTCCACTCATGCACTACCTCACCTTTGCGATTAATCAGATAAGTGGAAGCAGAATTGGGTGGAACAAACATCACGTAACCATCGGCAATACCTTCCGTGTTAATAGTCAACCCTCGCGGAATACGATGACCGAACATGTTTCTATCTTTTTTGTCTGGTACTTTGTTGGCTTCTTCTTGGGGCTTACTTTCCTTACACGCAGACATAATGAATATTCCTACAAGGAGGAATACAATGAACTTTAAGTGTTTCATACTTTAAGGGGTTGGTTTTTTTGGGATACTAAATCTAATGATTTAAAACTAAACTCCGAGTTTCGGTAATAGAAACAGAGATTAACTTATTATTAGAATTAAGAATTCATTACATTCACAATATAAAAAACCCTTAACATTATGTCAATCAAAATTATTGGTGCTGGTTTACCCCGCACCGGAACCAACACCCTTAAACATTCGCTTGAGAAATTAGGATACACAAAAACGTATCACATGAAAGAGCTGCTTGTTCATCCGGAGAATCTTCATTATTGGAAAACGCTTGAAAAAACAAGTACTACCAATTGGGAAGAACTATACAATGGTTGCCAGGCAACGGTTGACTTTCCAGCCTATCCGTGGTATAAAGAGCACATGAAGCGATATCCGGATGCAAAGGTAATTTTAACGATAAGGCCTTTTGATAAATGGTATGACAGTGTGCATAGCACCATATGGCTAGCCGGGCCGAAGAACATCTTTGAAAAAATAGTGAAGCTTACTAAAATGTTATTCAATCCGAGAATGAAGCGGGCAGCGTTGTGTGTGAAGTTCGCGAAGAGAATGATTTTTCAAGTACACTTTCAAGGGAAGTTTGAGGATAAGGTCTTTGCGGAGAAAATGTTCAATCAACATATTGCAGATGTAAAGGCGTTTGTTCCTGCAGATAAATTATTGATTCTCGATGTAAGTGAAGGCTGGGGTCCATTGTGTAAATTTCTAGGAGTGGCCGAGCCTGCAGAACCAGTGGCGCACTTAAATAAAAAGGAAGACTTCAGTGAAATGTTGAAGAAACTTGCCAAAGGCGAAATGGCATAACGGAATTTATTGAGTGCATCTGAATATCAATTTCATCACTGACATGCTTATAGAATTAATTCCTAAATTTATTTTCTAATAAAAGTAAATATGGGAGCGATAGATTGGCAAAAGGAAATTCAGCCGTTAATAAAAAAATACAAAGGCAAGAAACATCCACTCGAATACAATTCATTATATCAACTTGTAATAATGGTCGTGCTTTCTGCACAAGATTCAGACAAGCACATTAACCAAATTGCGCCAGCGTTCTTTGAAGCATATCCGGATATGAAGGCGTTGTCGAAAGCAGATTCAGAATCGCTTTATTCTTTGATAGGTAAAGTTCGAAATTTCGGTAACAAGACTAAGTGGTTGTTATCATTAGCCTCGACCGTTAAGGATGATAAAAATATTCCAAAAACAATGGAAGAACTTACTGCGCTGTCTGGCATCGGTAGAAAATCGGCCAATGTTATTATGCGCGAGTCCGATCTTAAAGCCGAAGGTATTATTGTTGATCTACACGTGGTGCGAGTTGCACCGCGATTGGGTATTGCTGCCGGAACCGATCCTAAGAAAATTGAAAAGCAATTGATGGAATTAATATCACCTAAAGATTGGGGCGAGATTGGAATGGCATTTTCATTTTTGGGACGGGAAATCTGTAGGCCGACAGATCCTAAATGTACGGTATGTGTTATGAACAAAGTATGCCAGTATTATAAAGCTAACAAGTAAACATGTTTTTGATTTGGTTAATGTACCGCATCGTTTAGATGGTGCTATGAAGTCCTTCTTTCGATTTCTTATTTTAAATATTTTTCTGTCTGCCCAATTAGGCGACAATTAAAATAACGTTTGCGTTATGTTACCAACTGCTGCTCGCACCACCACCGCTGGAACTTCCACCACCCCAACTGCCACTACTAGAAGAACTACTTCCACTTGAACTACTATCATCAGACGAAGTGCTGACTACCAACATTGGAATAGTATATATTGTCTTTTTTGTATGTCCACAAAATTTACACAAATTTTTTTGCTCACCTTTTCCACTTGCGGAATAGGATGCCCTAACGATCGTATTTTTTCCTTCTAAATAATATGCCTTTGTATTGCAGTCAGGACAGTTTGAGTATTTTGACCTTCGATTGGTGTACATCCATTCTTCAGTGGCCGCACAACTTTCGCATTGCCATACATCGTAGTCAATGGCACGAAGCGTTTCTTCCATTTGTTGTTCCTTCGAAAGAAATTGATCTTCTGTTCGTTCGCTTAGCTTACGCATTCTTCCTTTACATACACTACATGTACGTGGATGATTGCGGTACAATCGCTTACGCGCAAGATGATAAAAGAAATATATCAATAGCGGAAATGGAAATACAATTGCAACACCGAGCCAGTAAAGTTGATCTTTATGTAGAAACTCTACAATCTCATAATATTTATTTGCAAGCAATAGACGATTGATAACTTTTTTCATCATCCAAAGCTTTATAAATTGTGTGGATAAGTAATAAAGGTAAAGCGTTAATGCGCATAGAGGAGTTGGATTTTCCATCGGGCTAATTCCATACAGCACTACAATCACTACAGGTATGCCGATAAAAATAATTGCCCAATTCCATTTCTTCATTAACATTTCGGGATATGGCGTGGCTTTGATTTTTTTAGCGTCTGAAAAATTTCCACCCTTCGCTTTAATAACACAATAGCCTAATAAAATTGGAGCAGGGAAAAAAAGTAAGAACAAAACAAAACCTGTATAAAAACTTGAATCATTTTCATCTGGCTTCATCAATTCTTCGGCATAAGTAGGATCGGTTAGAATTTTTTGCACTTGTATAATACCTGCCAGCATTCCCGCATCATAATCATCATTCTTAAATTCCGGCACCATGTAATCGCGCTGAATGCGCTTGCAGATAACATCTGTTAAAACTCCTTCAATGCCTGACCCAGTATGAAACCGAATTGTGCGTTGGTCTTTTACCAGAAGTAATAGTAGCCCATTATCATTTTCTTTATTTCCAATTCCCCAACTATTGAAAAGGTTTTGAGTAAAGTCAAAAATATCTTCTTCTCCAATGGAATTCACCGCTACAACTGCAACCTGAACAGATGTTTTATTTTCAAGTGATGATAAGAGTGTATCGATTTGATAGACAGTTGCTGCATTTAGTATTGTTTCGGGATTGGAGACATAACTGTTGTTAATTAATTTTTGATTTGGAATTGTTTCAACAGTGTAGGATTTTATTTGTGCTAGTAGGAGAGAGGGCAGAAATAAAAATAGCAGTAAGTTAAATCGCATCATAAGGTATTGATGTTTTAAACAAAGTTATTTTATTCTTTTCGAATACTTTACAACACCTATAAAAATGCATCTATTCTCGAATAGATGCATCAACCCACAAATGACTGTGCCAGTGCCAACTACCATGTTTATCCGGTACCGTGATGGTGTATAGCGTTCGTCTTCGTTTTCCAATTGGAACTACTGATTGGAATGTAAAAGTAGTCTGAGTGTCGGTTTGATTTCCTTTTGTAATGGCACATTTTCCACCTTGAACAAAACATTGCAATTGATCCAAACGTAAATCTTTGTTGCTTAGCGTTAACGTTAGAATTGGTTTTCTGTCTGAAGGTAATTCGGAATTGGCGGGCGAGAGGTTATCGACTATTAATGGTTTTGATAGAGCCTTCTCTACAAATTTATCTAAAGAAGAATAGGATTCTGACATGGGATAACGTGGACATTTAAATAGATCAGAACCCGAATACATTACGCCAGAATTCTGCGCGGTTGCTGCTGTGAAGCCAAGTTGTTTTACAACCGCTTTCATCTTCTCATCAAATTCTCCATACGGATAAGAGAATGTAGTGGGGGTGTAATTCAATTTTTCTTTAATGATAGATTGACTCAATTCGATTTCATTTTTAAAAGATGAATATCGCGTTGTGGTTGGTTCGTTTAAGAAATATGAATGCGAATGGGTATGATTTCCAATTTCAACCCTGTTATTCATCGCTGTTTTAAGTTCGTCCCAATCCATGTAATCGCCTGCGCCCACAGTTTTGGTATTGATAAATAAAGTTGCACTTACTTTGTGTTTTTTCAGAATAGGTAATCCATTTTTAAAGAAACTTTTGTAGCCGTCATCAATCGTAATAACCGCTACCTTACGAATGTGTTCCTCAGATGCTAGATATTGAACGGCTTCTGATAATGAAAGTATTTGATAGTTATTTTTCGTTAGCCACTTTATATGAGATTCAAAATCACTGACGGAAATATTGGTGCTTGGGTATCGACCATCATTAAAGCGATGATAAACAAAACATACTACTGTTTTTTCGATGTTGGTTAACGTGCCTTTCGAATCAATTGATTGTGTATTGCCAGTGCAAGATGCTAAGAGCAATGCCTGAAAGAGCAAAATGAATTTTAGTCTTGACGTATTATTCTTCATGAATAAATTTGGGATCGATATGGTAATGATCAAACTGGGTTAGATTATTTGCCTGTATCATTTTTTTTAATTGCCGTGTATATGTTACTCTCCGTTCTGAAAAATTTTGCAGATGAGGCAAGAGCAAAAATGGATCTTTTGTTTTCTGTCGAGTTGCCCTTAATGACGTGTAGGGCTTAGCCTTTCCTATAATTTCAAAGTAGTGCACAATCGATTCAGACAGATCAGCATACGACCGTAAATAAATTCTCTTTTGATTTCTGGTTTTAGCGGCCGCTATTCTTGGTTCAAACGTATTAAACGACCATACACCAAAGAGATTACTGCCTTCCAAAAAAAATCGAGATTGACCCCACCCACTTTCTACAGCGGCTTGCGCTAACACGATGCTGTTTGGCAAAGTAATCAATCGAGCATAGAGATCATCAATGCTTTTGGCCTTGTATCTGTTTTTTAAATTGTTATAAAAAATGCTGTCGGATTTTTTCCATGATTTCTTTTCTTTCAAGTAGCGCAATCTCCTTTTATTTTCTTCTACACGATGTTGTGCAACCAAGATAGACGGAAGAACCGCGGAGATAAAAGTTGCTTTTGCTTTTCGACTCGGAAGATGTTTTAATCCAGATACATTTTTATAAAGTATCGGTTTCACCACCGAATCCTTAAGCAATACAATCTGCTGTAATGAATCAACTGAAACAGACATCGTTTCAATGCGGTGTGATTTATATCGATTGCAACCGGATAAAATAATGCTTATCGTGAGTACAGTAATAAAAATTGAAAACGACCTCATGTTTTTTGACGACAGTATGCTGTAAGTTACTATTTCAAACGTCAATTTGTTAATGTGGTTTTTTATGACTTTTTTTTTTAACGTAAGGGTACAATAACGGGACGGTGAGTATCAAAAATTCGGGTTGAAAAATCACTGTATTGGAATGGTGATATCGTATAAAGTATTATGAAAATTACGTGCTGTAGATTATTTTTAACACAGGCGAATTCAATATCTATGAAATATATTAAGCTAATTCGTATGTGTGGCGCCATAACTATACTGGTATGTGCCATTGATATGTACGTTAAATTTATGAAGATCGATCAGCTGCGTTTTAGCACTCTATACTTTAATAGCTTGATCCCTCGTAGTGATTTTGTTATGCGGATGATTTAAATCGCAACAGCTTTTCCGTCTTCCCACACTAAGCCAAATTGTTTACCATATTTTTTTACCCAAATCTTATCAGTAGCAAAGTCAAAGAGTTCAATAAGTCCTTTCTTTTCCAGTTCCAACAATTGGGTATCACTCAATCCCTTTATGCTGATGTAACCTCCATCGGCATAGTGAAATTGTATGCTTCCTATAACATTACTTTTTTGTATCCAAGACTGAAGATCCCGTAGTTGGTGTTCTATGTTTTCGGTTAGCTCTATGGCTTGATTCAGTGTGCCGTTAATATCTTGAATTCGGCCATCGTTGTTGAAGTCATCATTTCGTAAAAAGCGAATCGGGTTGATATGGATTTCTGCAGAATAGCGGTTCATCATGGAGCTGTTGATTTGAGGTGCAAAGATAGAAGTCACCTACTAGTATTAAACTCAATTTCAGAATTATGGGGTAGTGCATGTAGTAGGTATGTAACTATCGAGCCGCTTGAAAGTGGCAAAATATAATAAGTTCAAGGCAAGAGATTTCACAGATAAAAAATTTAACATATTAATAACGAATTACTTACAGTAAATAAGTTACGCTAATGTTACGCCAATGTTAAATTCTTAATGTTAGGGTAATATTATCGTCCATAGTTTTGCATTCATTAATAGAAACATATTGAAATAGTAAAACCATCGTCATATTGATGATTTTACTATTTCTTAATCAAATTATGCTTAGTCGATATATGACACGAAACACGCTCGTTCTGGCAGCATTTATTATGTTCTCCCTGCCTGGATTTTCACAAATTGATACCACAAAACAGCGCTCAACCGGGCTTTCTATTTCATCATCAATTCCTGAAAAGAAATGGTATGAAAGTTTTTCCATCCGGGGTTATGCGCAGATTCGGTACAATAGACTTTTGGAGACGAATGAAAATTTAGGGTGTGAGCAATGTGATAAATCATGGGGTAAGGATGGTGGATTTTTTTTAAGACGAATCCGCATTATTTTCTATGGTCAAATAAGCAAGCGTGTATATTTCTATATCCAGCCTGATTTTGCCAGCAGTTCAAATTCAGATAAGCTTCATTTTGCACAATTGAGAGATGCGTATGTAGATGTAGGTCTTGATCAAAATAATGAGTTTCGTTTCAGGTTAGGGCAGAGTAAAATTCCGTATGGCTTTGAAAATATGCAATCAAGTCAAAACAGATTGCCGCTTGATCGGAACGATGCATTAAATAGTGCTGTGGCCAATGAAAGAGATCTGGGCGTGTTTTTATATTGGGCGAAAAAGGAAAAAAGGGAATTATTTTCTGAGCTTGTTAAGTCGGGACTTAAGGGATCTGGTGACTATGGTGTTGTGGCATTAGGTGCCTACAACGGACAAACGGCAAACAACCCAGAGTTGAATAATGAACTTCACGTTGTTGGTCGTGTTTCATATCCATTCAAGTATAACAATCAGATTATCGAGGCCGGATTGCAGGGTTATTCTGGTAAGTATGTTATTCCAAAAACAAATCTTAGTCCTGGTGTAAAGTATTCAAATGATTTAAATTATACTGATCAGCGGGTTGCGGCTTCCTTTATTATTTATCCAAAACCATTCGGTATTCAGGCTGAGTATAATATTGGTAAGGGACCTGAATTCAACTCCGTTACGGATTCGATTGAAGTAAAGAAATTAACGGGCGGGTATGTAACCTTTAATTATCAAGTACCTTTAAAAAATCAATTGGTTATTCCATTTGCGCGAATTCAGTATTACGATGGCGGAAAAAAACATGAGCGGGATGCAAGAAGTTATACCGTTAAAGAAATGGAGTTTGGAGTTGAATGGCAACCGCTTAAACAGTTTGAATTAGTGGTGATGTACACGTTGTCTGAAAGACGATATGAAGATTTCTTGAATCAGAATAATAACCAGCGGGGTAATCTGTTGCGGATACAAGCTCAAGTAAATTTTTAAGAGATGAAAGCTTTGGTTATAGACTGTAAGATCTAGAACACAATTGCATGGTTAGCGTTGCCAAGGATTACTAGATTTGCAATGAGTAACATAAACATCTTAAAATGATAAAGCAAAATTCATGTTTTTTGAGTTTAATTTTCTTTTTAGCTTTTTTTGTAGAAGGGGTTTGCCAAGTTGAAGAAAAGGAGACTGTAAGTCAGGCAACGGAATGGTTTGTTCTTAACTCTAATGTTAAACTTCATAGGCGTTTTGGATTTGCATTTGATGCACAATCGAGAGATGTTAGAAATTTTGAATCTGCCCAAGATTTTGTTCGCTTGGGTTTGGAGTTATACGTCACTCCCAAACTTTCAATCATTCCGATTGGAGGTATGTACGTTTGGAATTTTAAGTACGGTAAGCAGCCCGTTGCGTACGCAAATGATGAAGCGCGGATTTGGCAGCAAATAGCATACAAGCACAGCAGTTCTAGTTTTCATTTTCATCATCGTTTTCGCATGGAAGAGAGATTTCTTCAAAATAAAGGAGAAAACGATAAGACCTTCAGCACCACATTGTATCGTGTCCGTTACCGATTTCTAGTCAATATTGGTTTGAACAACACGAAAATTGAGAAGGGTACATGGTACGCAAGTGTCTGGGATGAATTTTTCTATGGATGGGGATCTGGTGATACATTTAACAAGATCGACCAGAATCGATTTTCTGTGGCCATAGGATATCAAATAGCGCCAAGAATTTCAATTACTGCCGGAGCGTTGTATCAAATGTTAGTAAAGAAGAATGGAGCTCAACAAGAGAATAATATTGGTTCTATAATTCAATTCAATTACAATTTCGATTTTAGTAAGAAGATAGATTGAAAAAATTAATTGTGCAGGAACCAGAAGTATTCAAATTATGAAGGATAGCGGAGGGATAGAATTGGCAATTATCCAGTAAATGATTTTATCAATGATCATCTTAGGTTGATAATAACTCTTGCGCATTTTGCAGCGCAACTTTTGAGGGCTTTGCGCCTCCAATCATTTTTGCAATTTCTTCAACGCGTTCGGCTCCACTTAATTGTTTGATTGCACTTGTGGTTTTTGCATTGCTGTTATTTTTATAAACAACAAAATGAGAATGACCCTTAGCAGCGATTTGAGGTAAATGACTGATGGAAATAATTTGATGTTTCTTCGCCATGGTCTTCATTAAATTACCAAGCTTAATAGCCACCTCGCCCGAAACACCATTGTCAATTTCATCTAGCACTAAGGTAGGCATTGCACTCTTTTCAGCCATTACATATTTAATACAAAACATCAATCTTGAAAATTCTCCACCTGATGCAACCTGAGCTAGCGATCGTGGTGCAATACCTTTATTAGCACTAAACAGAATTTCAATTTTATCTATTCCGAGTGCCGTTGGGATGGTAGTGGTATTTTCGATTTGAAGAACAGCATCAGGAATGGAAAGTTCCTGAAGTAATTTTACAATTTGTTTGCAAAGGGATTTAAAAATCTTTTCGCGCGATTCACTTAGTTTCTTAGCAACATCTCTTACCTTCTGTTCTGCGTCTTCAAATTCTTTTTGCAATGAGGCGAGTGCGCCATCCAAATTACTAGTTATAGTATTCTTTCCTTCAAGCTCTTCTTGTATCTTGATTAGTGCAAGTACATCATTAACGCGATGTTTATTTTGTAATCGATAGAAGGTGCTTAACCGCTCTTTTATAAATTCAGATCGTTCAGGATCAAACTCAGTATTACTTTCTTCTTTTTCAATTTCATCTAACACATCGTCTAGTTCAATAAGCAAACTATTCATTCTGTTGAACAAGGTATTGTATATAGGCGAGTAAGCCGATATGTTTTGAAGATGCGATCTTGCTTCTGCCAAACTGGTTCGCGATGCAAACTCTGAACGACTAAGTAAATCAAGCGTAAGCTGAAACCGATTTTTTATTTCTTCTGCGTGCTCATTTATCTTCTGTTCTGATTCTAATTTTTCTTGTTCATTCTCTTCAAGATTAGCTTTGACAAGTTCATCCAACTGAAAGCGAATATAATCCGCATCTTGTCTTAAAACATCTGCTTCTGAACGTAAAGCTTCAAATCCTTTCTTAGCCTTTACATATTGCTGCCACGCTATCTGGTATTGTTCTACCAACGTTTGATTTTCGGCAAAAGAATCAACCAGTCTCAATTGAAAAGATTGATTTCCAATTTGAAGTGTTTCATGCTGGGAGTGAATGTCCATTAAAAGCATTCCAACTTTTTTCATCACCTCAAGGGTAACAGGGGTGTCATTAATAAACGCTCTAGATTTTCCCGCAGGACTAATTTCTCTTCTTATTACAGTAATATCATCATAATCCAGATCTTCTGATTTGAAGAGTGATTTTAATTTATATTCTTTAATGGCAAAAACGCCTTCGGTTACACATTTCTCATTTTCATCCCACAACACTTTTGTGTCGGCTCTATTGCCCATTAATAAACCAATCGCGCCAAGCATAATCGATTTTCCCGCTCCGGTTTCGCCAGTAATAACATTCAAATCAGCAGCGGGCGTAAATTCCAATTGCTTAATAAGCGCGTAGTTCTTTATGGTGAGTTGGGTGAGCATTATTGTTTTTTATCAAGATACACTTCCGCAATATCGGTAATCAAATAGCAGATATTGGTTAATCTCATATTGCATAAGGTAATGGTATTGCCGCTTATCTTGTGGAGACTACCAAATGAAACGTTGTTGTTTGTAAATACAATACTAATTTCTTTGCCCAGAAATTGAGACATCTGTTTTTGAAACTGAAGTTTATCTAATCGAAGATACCGGCCCATTTAATTACCTATCTAAATTCGAAGTTTGTTAGTAATTTTTTTATGATCTCACTTTTCCAGATCGTTATCGACACGAAGTAAGAGGGGAGATTAATGGTGCTTACGTAAAACACATAGATATCATATTTGGTAAAACTGGTTAAATCAGATAATGATTGCAAGTGCTTGGAGCAGAAGAATTTAATTTTGAATCATTTTTTCGTAGCTACTTCTATTGGAAGGATCGATAGCGGTTATTATATCGTAGGCTTCTCTTCTTGTCTGGATATTGCCAGATGAAAATAAGTTTGCCAACTCTTTCCCTTTTGCATCAAAGAAACTAATTACCAAAATTGACAGCGGGCTAACGTCTCTAATTTTTTTAATGTCTTTCAACCCTTTTAAAATTATTGTTCTGCTTTGATCCGGATCTTTCTCAAAGGTATCCAGCGCAAGGCGATGATAGGAGTAAAGCACTTTGCGCAAATCGACCATTTGGGCATTGTTGAAATTCTCTACGATCCAATAGCGAGTTCTGTTAGATCCTTGTGATTGCCAGCCGGGTCTATTTGAAGGTTGCGCATTGTTTACTACGGCCAACGCTTTTTGAAAATAAGGTGTTCCGCCCAGCTCACTAAAGCTATCAGCATCAACGCCAATAATTACGTATGCATATAAGGCCAACATGGAGGTAAGATTGTTAATGTAGGTATTATCATTGAACTC
>JBBRFY010000114.1:0-14326 GCA_038241205.1 Cytophagales bacterium | reverse complement strand
AAGGCGCCAATTGATTTTGATACGACTTGCCAAATAAAGTAACAATGCGCTGACTTAATTTTGCTTCCGGTAAATCATGCACCAACTCATCTCCCTGAACAAACGAAAATGCAATGTCAGGATGAGCGAGTGCGAGTCTGTTGAACTCGTCTAAAATATGGCGTAGTTCTACCGGATTTGATTTGAGGAAATTTCTTCGTGCCGGAATATTAAAAAAAAGATTTTTGATGCTGATGCTTGTGCCTTTTTCACACGCCACCAATTCTTGTTTCTTTACTTCCGATCCTTCCACTACCAACACCGTTCCCAACTCTTCATCGGCCAAACGCGTTTTCATTTCCATTTGCGCTACAGCAGCAATGGAAGCAAGTGCCTCACCGCGAAAACCCATGGTGTACAACGTAAATAAATCTTCCGCCTTTCTAATTTTAGAAGTGGCGTGCCGCTCCAAACTCATGCGCGCATCCGTCTGCGACATGCCATGGCCATTATCGATAATCTGCAACAAGGTTTTGCCGGCATCTTTTACGATGAGCATAATATTTTTAGCACCCGCATCAATCGAATTTTCAATCAATTCTTTTACAGCAGAAGCCGGGCGTTGCACAACCTCACCAGCGGCAATCTGGTTTGCAATAGCATCGGGTAAAAGCTGAATAATATCCGGCATGTTTGATTACAGAAAAGAAGGAATTAAATCAGTGAATCTCAAGGTATCGGCTTTCATTAAATAAAGGTGCAAGGTACGATTTAAGAGTACGCGTTTAAGCATTCTAAAAATGATTCACTTCAAGTTCACACATCATATACATAGTGCGTTGTAACGCCTACATTAAAAATTAGTATTACCTCCTGATTTTTCTAAATTTTATAAAAAGGTAAACCGGAATAATGATAAGGGCTACACCATAGAGCGCAATATTGCCAAACTGCAAGTAACAAATAAACCCAACCACCATCACCAGCATCAAAGCCAGCCGCATTAATGCAGCAGATGGATCGGCCTGAATAGGAGCTGTTTTTTTTGCCGTTCTAAACGATCCAGAAATTCGCTGACGATGCCCATCCTCAACACGATTTAGTTCACTAGCATCTTTTAAATTTTTTTCTTTTTCAAATTGCTCAGTAATGCGCAATTCGCGCTCCTTTATTTCCTCTTCCAGCGGGTCGTAATGCCGAGGTACATATCCAAAGCGCTTATAGTTGGGAATTTTGGTGAAGAGTTGGGTAAATTTCATAATTCGGTAGTCAATGATTTATCACTCAATTTTATCTGTAAAGTCATTTAACCTGCAAGATATTTTCAACGCAGGCCGCACTCTTGCTAAAAACGTATAGCTCATCGTCTAAAATCAAATCCAATAAATATTTTTTATTATCGTTGCTATAAACAAAATCTCTGCGTTCCTCCACGTTCTCTGCGGATTCTGCCGTAACTTTATCCGCAAAGTTGGTTCGTTAAAAATCAAATTACAAAGCAAACAGGTCGATGTTAAGAAAAGTTTTATTTTGTTTCCTATTCTCATGGTGTTTCAGCCTCACGCTTTCAGCACAAAGTGACAAAAATCGTTGGGTGGATAGTGTTTTCAATAGCTTAAGTGTGAATGAACGCATTGGGCAAATGTTTATGGTCACGCTTTCTTCGCAAGATGAAACTTCCGTGCTTAAAGAAATTGAAGATGATGTAGAAAGTCACCGAATTGGAGGGATAATTTTCACGAACTTCTCTCTTCTCAATCAGGCTAAACTTACCAACCGGTTTCAACAAAGCACTGAAGTTCCATTACTCATCGCGCAAGATGGTGAATGGGGATTGGGCATGAGTCTGGATAGCACCATTCAATTTCCAAGAGCTTTGGTATTGGGTGCCATCCGAAATAATGACATGGTGTATGCCTTTGGTGAAGAAGTTGCGAGACAAATGAAAACCATGGGAGTGCATATTAATTTTGCACCTGTTGCCGCAGTTAACAGCAATGCAAAAAATGAATTGACTAGTTATAGATCCTTTGGTGAAAATAAAATCAATGTGGCAAACAAGTCGGTTGCCTTTATGCGTGGCATGCAAGATAATGGTGTGTTAGCGTGCGCTAAACATTTTCCGATAAAAGGTCTTACTGTATTGGATGTTAAGAAAGGCTTACCTATCCTTCAAACCAATGTAGATAGTATTCAATCGTATCCCTACCAAAAACTTTTTGAAAACAATATTGCAGGTGTGGTGCTTGCCCCTGCTGACTTTCCTCTTTTCTACAACAATAAAAATTTGATTGAGAAAAATGAATTCAACTCCTCTAAACTTTCGTCATTGTTTACGGGCGATTGGCTGCGAAAGAAATTTAACTATGGCGGTTTAGTTTTTGTTGACATTCAAAACATACAAAGCCTCACCGAAAAATCCAGAGAAGGTGAACCGGAATTGTTTGCCTTTCAAGCGGGGAATGATGTGCTGATGAATTCAAAAGAAATAAGTGCCTCCATTCGAAAAATTAAAAAATTAGTGCAACGTAATAACCATTACGAAGACCAACTTGCTGTATCGGTAAAGAAAATATTGGGCGCTAAATTCGATGCAGGATTAACTAAAAAACAAGTAATCAACACCGACAATTTGACGATGCGATTAAATTCGCCAGCGTCTTATGTGTTGAATCAAAAATTAGTAGAAGCATCTGTAACCATTATCCATAACGACCACAATGTTTTACCAATCACATCGCTTGAACAAAAACACATTGCCTACATTACCAGCGATGGCTCAACCCCGAACACTGAATTTTATCATTACCTTAATAAATATAGAGATGTTGCATACTTCACCGTAAACGCCAAAACGGATTGGGTGGAATTGACTGATGCCCTTGATGATCAGGAGATCATTATCGTAGGTGTATTTCCGCAAACACCTCAAGAGGTTGTTAATAAATTACAGATAGCATTAAAACAACTTCAACCCAATCGTGAAATTATTGCCTGTGATTTTGGTAATGAAACGTTCCTTAAATCATCTGAAGGCTACGCTACGTTGATCACCGCCTATGTTAACAATGCCGAAGCGTTACGCACTGTTCCACAAATTATTTTTGGCGGCTTACCCGCACACGGTGTATTACCTTTCACTGCATCATCGTGGTGCAAAGAAGGGATGGGCGTAAAAACAAAAAGTTTGAATCGTCTTTCATACGCTGTGCCCGAAGCGGTTGGAATGGATAGTGAAGTTTTGAAAAAAATAGATGCTATTGCGCAAGAAGCAATCGCCATTAAAGCCACACCCGGATGCAATGTGTTAGTTGCCCGCAACGGAAGGGTTATCTACGAGAAATCGTTTGGCTATTTGGATTACGAAAATAAAAGTGCGGTTACCGAAGAAACAGTCTACGACCTCGCTTCGCTTACAAAAGTCTCTGCCACATTGCAGACCGTTATGTTTATGCATGAAAGAGGGATGATCGATATTCATAAAAAAATATCCTATTACCTTCCTGAGTTGAAGAAATCGAACAAGAAAGACGTTACCATTTTTGATATTCTAATACATCAGGCGGGATTAACTCCGTTCGTTCCTATGTGGACTTCCACCATGAATAAGAAAGAATTTTTACCGCTCTATTATGGCACAGTAAAAACAGAACACTATCCCCTTCAGGTATCACCTATTTTATTTGCATCACGTATTATTCAAGATTCGATTTGGCTATGGATAGGTAAATCAAAAATGATAGACAAGCAACCACGCACACCGTATCCTTATAAATACAGCGATCTTGGTTTTATGATGCTGAAACAATTAGCCGAGAAAATATTAAATCAACCAATGGCAGATTTTCTGCAACAGAATTTATACGAACCGTTGGGTGCAAGCTCAACCGGATTTAACCCGCTTGCGCATTTTTCAAAAGAAAGAATTGCCCCTACCGAGCGTGACTCCATCTTTAGAAAATCGCTTGTGCTCGGCACAGTGCATGATGAGCGCGCGGCAATGATGGGTGGCGTTAGTGGTCATGCTGGCTTATTTAGTACTGGCGCAGATTTATTAAAACTCGGACAAATGCTATTGCAAGAAGGAAGCTACGGAGGTATTCAATATTACAAACCTGAAACCGTTCAACTTTTTGGTACGCGCCAATCTCAAAAAGGCAGAAGAGGACTCGGATGGGATAAGCCCATAATAGGCGATTGGAACAGTCCTACATCTTCGCGCGCTTCTTATAAAACATTTGGACATACCGGCTTTACTGGAACATGCATGTGGATTGACCCCGAGTTTAATTTGGTTTATATTTTTGTTTCAAATCGGGTTTTTCCTGATCGAAGTAATAAACTAAATCAGGTTAATATCCGTTCTCGCATACAAGATGTAATCTATGAATCAGTTTTTGAATATTGTAAAAGTGGAGAGCCGATTTTGACAAGACAATAAAGAATGAATCGTTACGTCCATCACCAAAAGATTCCATTTATAATGAAAGCGTAACAAAAAGATTCATAACCGTTACATTCGAAGAGTTAAATTGTGCCCAGCATCACCATAAACTAAAATTTTCAAGGTCATGAATATTGGTATTGTCTGTTACCCAACCTTTGGAGGAAGTGGTGTTGTTGCCACAGAATTAGGAAAAGCACTTGCAAAAGAAGGTCATAAGGTTCACTTTATAACGTACTCTCAACCGCATCGATTAGACTTCTTAAACGAGAATTTATTTTATCATGAAGTTTCCATTCAGAGTTATCCATTGTTTGAATATCCTCCTTACGAGTTAGCGCTCGCCAGTAAAATGGTGAGTGTCGCACGCAATGAAAAATTGGATTTGCTGCATGTTCATTATGCTATTCCACATGCATCGGCTGCGTACATGGCGAAGCAGATATTAAAAACACACAACATTTTTATTCCGGTAGTAACTACGTTGCACGGCACTGATATTACGCTTGTCGGCAAAGATGCCTCATACGAACCGGTTGTTACGTTTAGTATCAATCAGTCGGATGGCGTTACGGCTGTATCGGAGGACTTAAGAAGAGAAACATTCAATTCATTTAAAATAACCAACGAGATAGAGGTAATACCAAACTTTATCGATCTGGAAAAATTTAAAAAGCAAAAGAAAGATCATTTCAAAAAAGCAATTTGCCCGAACGGAGAAATGTTGGTGGTACACACTTCGAACTTTCGTAAAGTAAAACGAGTGGAAGACGTCATTAAAATATTTGCCAACATTCATGCAAAGATTCCTGCAAAGCTTTTAATGATTGGCGATGGCCCAGAGCGATCAAAAGCTGAAACCATTTGTAGAGAACTAGGCATTTGTGAAGACATCCGTTTTTTGGGGAAATTAGATGCTGTTGAAGAAGTTCTTTCTGTGGCCGATCTTTTCCTTATGCCCTCTGAGAAAGAAAGTTTTGGATTGGCCGCATTAGAAGCCATGGCATGTGAGGTTCCGGTAATTTCTTCCAACACCGGTGGAATTCCAGAATTGAATGTTCAGGGTGTGACGGGCTTTATGAGTAACGTTGGTGATGTGGAAGACATGACTAAAAACGCATTATTTATTTTAGACAAAAACAATTTGCCCGACTTTAAAGCAAACGCATTGAAACGAGCGCAACAATTTGATATCACTCAGATTTTACCACTCTATGAAGCATATTATCAGAAGGTAATGCAGAAAACATCCGCGCAAGCGATAATGTAATTTAATCGCAATAGGTAATTAAATTCAAAAGCCGCTGAGAAATTTCCCAGACGGCTTTTATTTTAGGTTAATGAGACGAATTAAGAAAGGCAATAATGCGAACCATAATCTGATGCGCTATTACCTTTAACAATAAACAGATAACTATATTCTATTCGTCTTGTCAAATTTCTTTACTTCTTTCAATTCTTTCTTCGCATAGGTAGGGCATGTATAGAATGAGCAAGATGAAAGTGCAAATGCTAAAGCGATTAAAACAATTGTAGATTTTTTCATGGGTTTGTTTGTTTTTTGTTGATATAAAAGTAGCGTGGCGATACCTTTTAGGATTTTGCATTTCTATCCAATTCTTACACGCAAGCCTAAACTTTCTGAAAATTAAATTTTGAACACGAAACAGAAATGAGAAATTAATGGTTTAGATAACATTCACCCATAACATTATGCTCGGATACCGATTTTCAAAATACACACCTCCATCTGATGAAGCGAAGAGCGACTTTGAAAAGCTGCTGAAAATTTTTATGCAATTGATCTTAATCACAGCCGGAAACGTTGGCGAAACGCTACAATGGCTCACTGAACTCGATCGGCAGTATGGATTGTCGAACCCAAATTACGGCATGGGTGATTTTATTGATGACCTTAAGAGCAAAGGCTACGTTACGGATGAAGGGCCAAAAGGCGAATTTAAATTAAATGCGAAGAGTGAACAGAATTTGCGACAATCTGTATTGGAAGAAATCTTCGGAAAGCTAAAAAAATCAAAAAGAGGCGAACATAATACATCGCACAGCGGACAGGGCGATGAGCAAACCACCGAAAGACGCGACTATCAGTTCGGAGATACCCTCGATCAAATATCCGTTACAGATTCGTTGCGAAATGCCCAAATCAATCATGGCCTCGATAATTTCATGATGACGGAAGATGATTTGGAGGTAATGGAGAGCGAATTCAAAACGCAAACATCCACAGTGTTAATGATTGATATTTCCCATTCCATGATATTATATGGAGAAGATAGAATAACACCTGCGAAAAAAGTAGCCATGGCGTTGGCTGAACTCATCACCAAAAAATATCCAAAAGACACCCTAGACATTTTAGTATTTGGTGATGACGCCTGGCAAATTGAGATTAAAGATTTGCCCTACCTGCAAGTTGGGCCTTACCACACCAACACCGTTGCTGGGTTAGAGTTGGCGATGGATATTCTGCGCAGGCGAAAAAATAGCAACAAACAAATCTTTATGATTACGGATGGCAAGCCGACTTGCATTAAGCAAGGTATTAAGTATTATAAAAATGCTTTCGGGCTAGATCCAAAAATTTTATCGAAGACATTAAACCTTGCCGGCCAACTTCGTAAAATTAAAATACCGGTTACCACGTTTATGATTGCAACCGATCCGTATCTTAAAACTTTTGTGCGCGATTTTACGAAAGCAAATAACGGTAATGCGTATTACAGCAACCTCGAAGGATTAGGCAATCTGGTGTTCGAAGATTTTAAACGAAACAGAAGAAAAAATTTATAACAGTTCCTAACGGAGATAATCATTTACAGAAAACCAAAAATAATAATGGCGCAAACGAGCATAAAAACATTAGGCGAACTGAAAAAGTCTGGCTACCAATCAAGATCAACAAAAGATGAACTCCGTGAAAACCTGATCAAAAAACTATCGAACAAAGAAACAGTTTTTGCAGGCATTTGGGGATATGAAGAAACCGTTATACCAGATTTAGAACGCGCCATACTTGCGGGTCATGATATCAACCTCCTCGGTTTACGCGGTCAGGCAAAAACACGATTGGCTAGATTGATGGTGAACTTACTAGACGAATACATACCAGTGGTTGAAGGGTCAGAATTAAATGACGATCCACTCAATCCTATTTCAAGATTTGGAATGGATAAGGTAAAAGAACTTGGTGATGCTACTCCTATTATCTGGATGCATCGCGATGAACGGTACTCGGAGAAACTTGCAACACCCGATGTTTCGATTGCCGATTTAATTGGAGATGTTGATCCGATAAAAGCGGCCACGTTAAAACTTCCGTACTCAGACGAACGTGTTATTCATTTTGGATTAATTCCACGATCGAACAGAAGTATTTTCGTAATAAACGAATTGCCCGATTTACAAGCACGCATTCAAGTGGCACTTTTTAATATTTTACAGGAAGGTGATATTCAAATTCGTGGATTCAAACTTCGCATGCCATTGGATATTCAATTTGTATTTACAGCCAACCCTGAAGACTACACCAATCGGGGAAGTATTGTTACGCCATTGAAAGATCGGATTGATAGTCAGATTATAACCCACTATCCAAAATCGTTGGAGATAGGTAAACGCATTACACAGCAAGAAGCGCGATTGAAAGAAGCGCAACGCACAATGGTGAGTGTGAATGAAATTGCAAAAGATTTGATTGAACAAGTTGCCTTCGAAGCACGCAAAAGTGAATATGTAGATGCAAAAAGTGGCGTATCAGCACGACTTACCATTTCCGCATTCGAAAATTTAGTTGCTGCTGCAGAAAGAAGAAGCATTATGAATGGTGAGAAAAATACGAATATCAGAGTACTCGATTTTATAGGCGTTATCCCGGCCATAACCGGAAAGGTAGAATTGGTTTATGAAGGCGAACAAGAAGGCCCTGGTATTGTAGCGCAAAATCTGGTAGGGAAAGCGTTGCGAACGCAGTTTTTAAATTATTTTCCCGATCCTGATACGTTCAGAAAACAAAAAGAAAAAAGTCCATACAAGAAAATAAGCGATTGGTTTGGAGATGGAAATACCATCGACTTACTACATGATATGGCGCAGCCGGATTTTGAAAAATCAATTAAGTCGGTTCCCGGATTATCTGATCTTATCAATGAATTTCATAAAGGTAAAGATCAGTCAAGCAAATTATTTATGATGGAATTCGCGCTTCATGGACTAGCCGAGTATAGCTTGATCAGCAAGCATACTTTATCGGCAGGACTGCAGTTTAAAGATTTGCTTAGCTCTATGTTTACATTGCCTAAGCCTGGAGATGAGGACGAAGAAGATGATGAAGTAGCAGGAGGAAAATATTAGTTTCTGGTTGCCAGTTACCGGTAACTGGCAACCGGCAACTCTAAATTCTTGAGCTAGAAATTTGAACTATGAACAAGCTACAAGAATCAGTTGCATACAATCCACAACAGGTTGTGCAACTTCGAAAATTAGTAGCAGCAGGAGAAGGATCACGATTGGAATTTAAGCGCAAGGCTACCCATCCTGAAAAAATAGTACGCGAGATGATTGCTTTCGCCAATACAAACGGAGGTATTCTTTTGTTGGGTATTGGTGACGATGGCACCGTACCCGGTTTAAAGTTTCCGGAAGGTGAAATACACGTTATGCAAAAAGCGTTACAGAACGTAACGCCACCATTACAGTATTGTGAAACACTTATACCAATCGGAAATGCGCGAACTGTTATTCAATACGAAGTAGCCGAGAGTGAAAATAAGCCTCATTATTATAAATACGATGCAACATTAAAAGAATCATTCGTGCGCATTAACGATAAGAGCATCAAGGCGAGTCGGGAAGTGCGTGAAATTTTAAGAAGGCAACAAAAGAAAAAGGACATTAAGTTTTGGTATGCCGAACACGAAAAACTTTTGATGCAATACCTCGATAAAAATACTTCTATTACCTTATCTGAATTTATCGCGCTAAGCGGATTGAAAAAATTTTACGCGTCTAAAAAATTAGTCATTCTTGTGTTGGCCGATGTGCTTCGTATTACGCCCAACGAAAAGGGAGACATCTTCACACTTGCGTTTGGTAGAAAAATGTAACGAAAAATAATTCCGAAATTCACTTTCCTTTCCCTGCGTTTTATTACATTTCGTAAACCAAGTTCTTTGCGTGTATGGCGAAAACCAAAAAAGAAAAGAAGATCTTCGTACTCGACACTTCTGTTATTATTTACGAACACAATTCCATACTCAACTTTGCTGAACACGATGTTGGCATACCCATAACTGTTTTAGAGGAACTTGATAATTTCAAGAAAGGAAACGACACCAAAAATTTCGAAGCCCGCGAATTCATTCGTCTTATTGATACGTTGGCCAAAGGGCAAATGCTCCACAACTGGAATCCCATAAATGGTAAATCCAAGGGAGACTTTAAGGTATTGATGGACACCAACAGTAGCGTGGACGCCAATAAAATATTCAATGAAGAAAAAGCAGACCATCGCATTTTAAACTCAGCGCTGCAACTTCAAAAAGAAGCGAAGGGAAGAAAAATAATTTTAGTCTCGAAAGATGTAAACCTGAGATTAAAAGCGAAGGCACTTGGACTTCAGTCAGAAGATTATACAACGGGTAAAGTTCAAAACATTTCATCACTTTATACGGGCAGCACCATTATTGAAGATGTTGATTCGATGATGATTAATTTGTTGTATGAAAAAGGTTATTGCGAGCCCAAGGATCTGATTGGAAAATTAAAACCTATAAAAAATCACTACTATATTTTAAAGAGTGGTAAAAAATCCGCACTGGCATATTACAATTCTCTTAATGGCATGTTGGAACATGTGGAGAAGCGCTCGGTGTATGGCGTGAAGCCACGAAATGCAGAACAAACTTTCGCTATTCATGCTGCGCTTAAGCCCGAAATTAAATTGGTATCAATACAAGGTGTTGCCGGAACAGGTAAAACATTGTTGGCTCTTGCTGCTGCGCTAGAACAGAAAAAAGAATACAAGCAGATTTACCTGGCGCGCCCTATTGTTCCATTGAGCAACAAAGATATTGGCTATTTACCGGGTGACATAAAATCGAAAGTAAATCCATACATGGAGCCGTTGTGGGATAATCTCAAGTTTATTCAGAATCAATACCACGAATCGGATAAAGAATATTCTAGAATTTCTGAAATGTTGGCTACTGAAAAATTGATGATTACGCCTCTCGCTTACATTCGAGGACGAAGTCTTTCCAACATATGTTTCATTGTGGATGAGGCTCAGAATCTTACGCCTCATGAAGTGAAAACCATTATCACACGAGCAGGAGAAAACACAAAAATCATTTTTACCGGTGACATTTATCAAATTGATACGCCTTACCTCGATTCACAAAGCAACGGCTTGTCAACATTGATTGATCGACTTCAGGATCACGAGCTTTATGCACACATTACCTTAGAAAAAGGAGAACGTTCAGAGTTAGCAAATCTGGCGAACGAGCTGCTTTAATTTCAAAAACGTAATTCATTCCAGACATTGGAAAAACTAAAATGCACGACTAATGAATTTAAATTGAATTGGCAGTTTTTCTGATTTGGCTTTAAAATGGATTTATTGGATGAAAATTAGAGTTTTATGATCCTCAGGTTCTTTTTCAAACAATTATCGTTAAGCAATCAAATTATTTACCTCAAAAAAAAGGGTATGATGCTCGGAGTTCGCACGAAGAATAATCGCAAAATATTTACCTATATGCTCAACGATCTTTTTGTAGAAGTGCTCTACAAGTATGACAACTCAGATGATGCTGTAGAGAAAGTGAATATGCTCAAAGGCCTAAAAAATCTGAACAGTTATTTGGAGAACGAATTTAGAACAAGCTTCTAGATTTGCTTTGAATAAAAAATGATAAAATGTAAAAAGGCTCAGTTGAAAAATCAACTGAGCCTTTTTATTTGTAAACAGTAAATATTATTTCTTGGCAAGAGCCTTAACCATTGTATCACCAATTTCTGCTGGCGAATCAACAACGTAGATTCCACATTCTTCCATAATTTTCATTTTCGCTGCTGCTGTATCATCCGCTCCTCCAATAATAGCTCCGGCATGTCCCATTCTTCTTCCGGCTGGTGCTGTTTGACCTGCAATAAATCCTACAACAGGTTTTTTGTTTCCATTTTCTTTGATCCATCGCGCAGCAAGCGGTTCGTAATTTCCACCAATCTCACCAATCATTACAATCGCATCGGTTTCAGGATCATTCATAAGCATTTCTACTGCTTCCTTCGTTGGTGTTCCAATAATTGGATCACCTCCAATACCAATTGCAGTTGAAATACCCAAGCCTGCTTTTACAATTTGATCTGCCGCTTCATAGGTAAGTGTACCCGATTTAGAAACAATACCTATTCTTCCTTTTTTGAAAACAAAGCCAGGCATAATACCCACCTTTGCTTCGCCTGGTGTGATAACGCCCGGGCAATTCGGACCAACCAACGTTATCGCTTTACCTTTCAGATAATTTTTGGCAATCATCATATCCTTCACCGGAATACCTTCTGTTATCGCAATTATTACAGAAATACCAGCGTCTGCCGCTTCCATAATAGCATCAGCAGCAAATGCAGGCGGAACAAAAATAATACTCACATCAGCCCCGGTTTTTTCTACCGCTTCTTTAACGGTATTAAAAACTGGTCTTCCTAGATGCTCCGATCCTCCTTTTGCAGGTGTAACACCACCAACAACGTTGGTTCCATACTCAATCATTTGCCCAGCATGAAACGTTCCTTCAGAACCAGTGAAACCTTGTACTATAACACGGGAGTTTTTATTGACGAGTACGCTCATTTGGATTTAATTAAGATGCACAAAAATAGGAGAATAATAACTTTAGCCAAACCTGATTAAAAACAAGAAAAACTGCAAATGCAGCTTTTCTTGTACTATACTATAATTTGAATTTATTTTTTCTTTGCTTCTTTCAACGCATGGCGCATTAAAAATGCGTTGTAATCATCCTGAAAAGAAGGCACATCGGGCGCTAATTTAATTGCTTCCTGATAGGATGTAATGGCATCAATTATAAGATTATTCTCTTCATAAAAAGCAGCCAAAAGATATTGATCCATTGCACTCTTATCACCCAGCGAGCTTGATATTTCATTGAGCAAGTTCTTAATGCGCGTTTTATCTGCTTTCGATAATTTCTTTAAAGTATATCGATCGGAAACTTTTGAAGCATCTGATTTTGAACGAACCACCACCAAAATATTATCTTCATTTTCAAAGTTCTTGCTATTTAAATTCACCTTCACATTACTTTCCGTTGTCGTCACTTCCTCCAAAAGATCATCGAACATACTATTGAAACTCACTACATAAGGACCAGGAATTTTTGCAGCATCCCAGTTGATTATTATTTCATCATTATACACCACCGGATTTTCAACCTTCGGTAAATACAAATCAACAACTTCTGGCCCACGATGTACAGCTCCTGTTGCGGTAAGCGTGTTTCCTTTTGCACTGTTCGAACTTAAAATAAAATCAGTGTACTTATTCAAAACACTTGTACCGCCACTTATTTCTTTGGCAAGTGCATCAACTTTGTATTTGCCCGCTTGTTTTACTTCTAGTGGTTTGCCACTTACGTGAACTAAACCTAAATAGGCATTCTCAACAAGTTTTAACTCATCAGTGCCTTTTAAGCTTGCACCTACTTTAATAGGTTGCCAACCATCAGCAGATTTTACTTCGTTTTTGCCTTTATTAACTAATACTTTAAAGGTGTAATCTTTTTGTGCATAGGTCGTAGCGCATACCGAGCAAGCCAGTATTACCAACATCAACATTCTTGTTTTCATAATTCTGATATTTAAGGGTCTTTGAATCACGTAGCGAAATTAGATTATTTCAACCGACTGTCCACACGGATTAAATGGTGAAAGCCGCTTTTTAGCGGCTTTCAAAAATTAAACGCTTCTTTTTCCTATCTCATCATACCATGACGAAGCAAAAATTCGTCATACGCCTCACGATAAAAAGTAACATCGGGCGCTAGCTTTATAGCATCTTCGTACGATGAAATGGCATCAATAAAGAGGTTATTATTTTCATAGAAACTGGCAAGCAAGTATTTATTCAAAGCCGTTTGCTCACCCACTTCACCCATAATTTCATCTAATGAACCTTTTACTTTTTGAATTTCTGCTTCAGGTAATTTCTTTATTAAATGCCGCGTTGACATTTGTTTTGGATCTGCTTTAGAACTCACTTCAACCAACACTGCCGTAAGATTAGCAAACTTAGCATCTGTAATATCGACTTGGAAAGTTGTTTCCGGAGTTTCAACTGAAGCAAGTACTTCTTCATACATATTCATCAACTTCACAATGTATGGCCCCGCTACTTTGCTGCCATCCCAATTGATTACGGCTGTAGTATTATAAATTCCCGAATGCTGATTTTCTGGCAATAATACTTGGATGGAATAACGATCATCACCTCTGTGCACCGCCCCAGTAGCACTTAATCTATTTTTCTTAGCTTCCGCAGAGTTGCTACTTAATATAAAGTCGGCATATTTATTTAACACGCTTGTGCCCGGTTTAAGAGAAGCGGCTAACTCAGCAACTTTATACGTTTTAGCCTCTTTTAATTCCATCGGTTTCCCTGAGGAGTGAACCAAAGCGAGGTAAGCATTGTCAGTCAGTTTCACTTCGTCTGTTGATTTGAGGCTCGCACCTGTTTTTAACGGCTGCCATGCATCGCCCGATTTTACTTCATTTGTGCCTTTGTTGGCCAATACCTTAAAAGCGTAATCTTGTGCAAAAGCAGTGGCACTCATTAAAAAGAGCACTGCGAGAAGGAATGTA
>JBBRFY010000113.1:0-14395 GCA_038241205.1 Cytophagales bacterium | reverse complement strand
AGACTTTACAGGAAATGAATTTAAAATTTGGAACGGAAGGAAAAGATTTAATCGCTTGTATCGGGCCATCCGTTTGTCAGGATTCGTACGAGGTGGGCGAGGAGGTAGTGATGGAAGTGACGCAAGCATTTGGTGCTGATAGCGGACTCATGATCGCTCAGCAAAACAACAAAGCCAAACTTGATCTTTTGAGCGCTAACAGAATTCAATTACTGAAGTTTGGTGTTGACGCATCCCAAATTGAAGTGTCTGATTTATGTTCAGTAAAAAACAATAACCATTTTTTCTCCGCGCGCAAAGGCGATGTCGGCAGATATGCTGCGGGTATAATGTTGATAGACTAAGTTGTTAAATACTTTTTAAGTTTCTTACGAAGGCTGATGGCGTCAATCGGTTTTTTGATAAATTCATTCACGCCTTGTTTCAGTGCCATGGCAATTACTTCTTCTTCGGTATCAGAAGAGATCATGATAATCGCTGTGTTTTTTTTCTGATCAGTCCGCACCAGTTTTATAATTTCATCGCCATTGTGGTGCGGCATGTGAATATCAGTAATAATAAGATCAAAGGTATTTTCGCGAAGTTGCTCAAGTGCCCGTATTCCATCTTTAGCCGAAGTGATTTCAACACGCTCACCTTCAAACGCTGTTTGAATAACTTTCATCACCACTAAATCATCTTCGCATACGAGTACCTTCATAAATTTTTTTTGCGAAATACGGTATAAATAAAGTAGTGATCAAGTAAGAGCTTGGAATCGAAAATTTTGTATAGTGGGATGTGAAGGCATAGACGTTTTATGCCAGGCATTGGAAAAACGTTCTCTATTTAACTCTAAAATATTTTTCAATAATAATTCTGTCTATCGCTGTGCCTTCAATCTTTTCTCTTCCGCTTTGGATAAGCGTATCATTTTGGATCGTAACCGTAAACTGAAAACTATTACCTTCCCATTCCCTGGCATTACAATAATCCAGATGCTCTGTGTATTGATTGTCTTTGCGTTCGTATCGTCCAGCCCCAGCAACAAATGTAGCGGTAGAATCTTTTCCTTTGTGTGTATCGTGTTTCAAGAAAGAGAAATGAGTGTCGTTCAAAATTTTAATCATTTCTTGATCTTTTTTTGTTTCAAGAAAAACGGTGTCTAAATTTTCAATTTTTGTTTCTGAAATTAGTCTCCATGTTCCCTGAATCGAATTGGCTGGTAATGCAGATTCAGTGTTGCTAGATTTTTCATAGCACGATTGAAGGATGACGGCTACCAGCACAACACTTATTTTATATTTCATAAAAAGATATTTGAAATGAGTTTTTTTTGTTTTAAAAACTTTGAGTTGAAAGATTTTTGTCTTTTAATTAGTCCACATTAAATTAGAAACATTCTCCCCAATTTTTTTTCCCTGATCTGTTCCTGCTTCATTATCTTGGCGCGTGTGGATGCCTCCTAAAAATCGACTGTACGCACACTCTTCTGCGGTGGCCCAGAGGTTATTAAATTTTCGCGATGGATATTTAATTCCTTGAAATTCTGACGAACGATTCGCATAGGTATTATCAACCAATGAAAAATTATTTCCAAAGATGCTAATGAGCGTTATGGCAGTAGCGGCAGATTGTGTGGCATGACCTGAAGGAAAAGCAGGGAATGGCGGCTCTGGCCAAAATTGTCTATAGGTATTGTCAATGTGCGCGGTGATAAACGGAAATGGGCGTATAGAGTGATAGGTAAATTTTGCTTTCCAACAACAGATAAAAGAATCGGCTACCGCCATGCCAACTTTTGCATACGCTTCTGCAGCAGTAAAAATATCAACTTGAGATGCAACAATAGAAATTGATGCTAGGGTATACGAATGTCCGGGAGGAGATGTGGTTAACGAAGGATCATCTGCCCACCATGCAGCAATGCGCTTATCTTCTGCCGATAATGATTTTTGTTTTACATACACTTCTTTAAAGACTTTATAATTGTTGGAAGCAGGCGATGTCGAATACGGAGTGATAGCAGGGACAGGCAACGCTCCATCTAGTGCAATGAACGTTCGATTACCACCCCAGTGCGGATGCAATGGAAATGGAGATGACGACTGTCCTAAAAATGGTGCGATCCAATATTCAGATCCCACTGGTACAACATACGTGAAATCAAAATTATTAAGGTATCCCTCATGCCCGCCATCTGTTGTCGACCATTGAAATATTGCTTCGGCAATCGCTCTTCCAAAAAGTACAGATCGTTCAGCAATTTCATCAGCTACATTTTGTTTCATTTCATCATAGTGTTTTATTTCAAACAGGTCGATGTCATTTAAGTATTGAGGTTGTGCATGTGCATAAAGTTTTTTTAGAATATATGCTTGCCCTGCATTTAACGAAATCGGCCAATTGTATAGCATATCATTTTCGGGTAGCGGTAATTCATTTAAGCCGTTGAGTTGGCCGGCCATACTTTTGCGAGAAGTGCTTCCGTGAACGACAGATTCGTACATGGTAAGTCCAATATAGCCAAGGCAACGCGATGTATAGGTGGGGGTATTTGCAGGACTATTGCGGATGGTTTGCAAAGTAAGATCGGCCCAGTTTACGGCAAGGTTTTTTTTCTCATCTGCAACAGGATTAGGACTTGGATCGGAGCAGTTTTGAAAAATTACGACAAATGAAAACAGCAAAATTAAAAATGCAGTTTTTTTCATATACCTATAGCGTCTTGAAAATTTTGAAGGGTATAACATAATGAATTGTTGAATGTAAGCTATTTAGCATCACTCGAAGAAAGTTCTTTTTTAAACGCGAACAAATTAAACGCGTAACGTTTAGCTAAATGCAGTTGCGGGTTTTTGAAAAGCGTAACTGTCCTTCATTTGCTTTTCTTCCACTAAATGTGCTCGGGAACAAGCTTTGTGTCGGTGTACATGAAGTTGTTCGCGTAGACTTTACTTTGTACTTATCCTAAGTTCTCTACTCAAGTCCATGTCCTAATTGATTTACTTTTAGGATTTACAGCGATAGAGCACGCTATCCCTTGTAAGTTTATCAGATAATTCCTTTTGATCAGCTACTGAGTCAGTAAAAGATCTTATTTCTTTCCCCTCACAATTGTATAGTGTAGGTGTATCTATCCCTAAGCACTGTGGGTCAGTTGAGGCAATAAAAATTACCGTTTGGTTATTATATTTCCCTTTTATTATAGAAGTTTCACAGGAACAATTTGTCATTGATTTTTTCAATTTTGCAATCCACGGGAAGTCATCAATTGACCCTGTCGTTGCGCATACATTTGTGTTATCGCTGCAACTAAGTGTCAGCATTAGCAACATTAGAAGAATAAAAATTCTCATAGAATTTAGATTTAGTTTGTCGCAGAGTTAGACACAGTTTATCTCGATTTAGTTGTTACTCTTGTCATGGCTTGGCGGCATCAAAATCGCGACAAGATAGTAATCTGCGATTTTAGTTACGTAAACGTATCGTGTTCAACGATTTTCATTGTTCCATTAATCTCTTTTAAAGCTGTGCAACCAAAAGATGGATTATTCTAAAGTTGACTAAGCCCTCATTTTTTTTGATTTACAAATGTCATGGATGAATTGGAGTTTCTCAATCACATAGGGCGCAATAAAAAAGGGATAAAAATCTGGATGCCCCATACTTCTATTTAAACTGTTTACTGCGAATGTTAGCGGCAACCAATTTTCAATTATTTCACTAAAATTATCTATTGTATACGGATCGCGACTGATCTCTGCAGGCAGATTTTTAGCGCCAGTTTGTTTGCCAGGATTTACACGCAGTCCAAAATAGTAGGCCGTTTCAAGCGTATCCATTACATGCATGTAGTGCGCCCAACTCTCCGCCCAATCTTCCCACGGATGGGATGTGGCATATTGACTAATAAAATGATTTGGCCAAGTTGCTGATGCTTCTTTTGTATAATACGTTTTAATTGCTTCTGCATAATCCAGATTTTCATTTCCAAAGAGTTGGCGAAACTGATTTAGTTTGTTACTGTTTTTTATCAACACATCCCAATAGTAGTGACCAATTTCATGGCGAAAATGTCCGAGCAATGTTCTGTATTTTTCACCCAAGTCCAACTTGTTGCGTACACGATCTGCTTCATGAGCCTCTTCAATATTTAAGGTAATTACACCGTTGTCGTGCCCAGTCAATATTCGTTTTTCTCTAGATACATCGGCCAGAAAATCAAATGCTATTCCGTTACTATTTGAATCCACCTTTGCGCTGATCGGTAAATTAAGTCGCAGCAATGAATATAGTAATCTGTGTTTGGCTATTTCAATGCGCTTCCACCGTTGAAGATTTTCAGCATGAAGTGTAGGAATTGTTCTGTTCAATAAACATCCCAAGCAAAAGGTATTGGCATACTGAATCGGTATAAGCCAGTTGCATGTTCCGTAGTGAGCATTCTTGCAAAAACGAAATTGAAGACTGTGAGATACGTCCGTAAAAATTCCATTGCCAATCGTTGTTAAAGCAATTAGGTTGAGCGTTTCAGGATCGAAGCCAAGCGTATAGCCACACGATACACAAATATGGTTTTCAAAATAAATGAGGTTGTTGCATTTGTCGCAGGTGTAGAGTTTCATAATTACCTTAATAACTATAATGCTTCTTGATATAGAACGTTGAGAATGAGGTACACTGAAAGGTAATATAAATTGAGATGAGGAGGATATGCTTTCGTAAAACTGTTTAAAAAAAAGCTCGGGATATTATCCCAAGCTTTTTTATTTCAGAATTAAAACGAAGTGAATTAAAATTTCACAGGAATTTTAATTAAAGTATTTTCCCACGCTAGCATCATCGTGGCATTTCCTTTTCCGCCATCGAAGTCAATTGTGAATGCTTCTACTTCAGCATCTGTTTTTCCAGAAGGAACTTTAAAACGTGCTACGTCTTTTGATTCATCATAGTCGTATGCACCCCAAGTGTCCAATTTTGAATTAATGATGATCGTCCATTCGTCTTTGCCAGGAATAGAATACAATGAATATGTTCCGGCAGTAATTTTTTTATCGCCAAGCGTTACGTCTTTATAAAATTTAATTTCAGTAGTTTCATTAGCACCTGCGCGCCAAACTTTGCCATAGGCTTCTGTTCCGCCAAGCATAGTTCTACCTTTTTTCTGCGGGCGACTATACACCACTTTTATTACTGGTTCAGATTTTCTACCATCCTGTCGGAGGTATACAATGTCTGCTGGACTCGGATCAATGGCTGGAAATTTTTGTGCCTGAACTAGCGGTGAACAAATAGCCATTAATATAATGGCGAAGAGGGTGTGTTTTAAATTTTTCATAGAATATTAATTTGTCCATGAAGGTAGTAAAGATTTCAGAAGAATGTAGGGTGTTGTGAAGGAAGGGCAGTAAGTGTCTTTGAACGGACATTTGAAACCCGTGAAAGTATTGATCAAAATTTGAACGCTAGCATTAGTTTCAATAAGGGCAAATTAGTTAGCATTAATATTTAAGTTTGATCTCCCTAATCCATTGTTTTAATTTATTGTGCTCGGCAGGATCAAGATAGATGAATGTTTTTCTATACTCTTTTTCGAAGCAATTTTGACTTTACTCACTAAAATAGTGGTTGCCTAAAATTATTACCTATGCAGAGCGTTGGGATGTAAGAAATATTAGTCTCGAGAATTATGAATTTTGAATTTCTTGTTTCGTTGAAGAAGACACTCTCAGCAATGTGAATCAGACGTGATTGGTCTTGAGCACCAAAGAACGTTTTCTCTTTTTTTGATACGGCTTATATTGCCACATAAACCAGCCGGTAAGCGATGAAGCGACAAGTAATACTACTTCCGAAAGTAGTAGTAAAGAAATATCATTTACGAAACGGGCAACGGTATGAAAGATTGCTCCTCCGCAAAGAATAAGGGCAATGTATTGTGGTGTGTAAGGCGTTTTATAAATTCCAATTCCTAATATTACTAAGCCTATTGGGAACGCAAAACCAGAAGGTAAATAAATTACGCTCATGGCATCCGTTGAATTTACAATCTCCTTTACAGTATTTATCTGATCTTCCGAATATCCGTTATTTTTTATTAAATCAAGTATTAACGTTTCGGTTGACATGGCCGAGATAGAAATAGCACCGAGCGCCACCAAGCCAGCGCCAATTGAGGCATAGTAATTTTCCTGATCGTGAAGTAAAAATGCTAAACCAAATGATCCGGTAATAAAAGCAACGAGCGCCATTTTAAAAATTACATTGGCGATAAGATAGTGATCGTAATAGTGAGCACCATCAGCAAGCATGAGCAATGCAGGTGCACCGAATAAATAAATTGAAATGACAATGCGACCTGCTTTTGGCAGCGGTTGCTCACGTAGTTTTTGCGCGTTCAATACTTTGACAATTTAGCCGTTGGCTTTAAAAAAATTAAAGGCCTGATAACGCATCAGGCCTTTGTTATTATAATTCAATTTGAAATACGTTGCATCATTTTACTGAAATGGTTCCTTCAACTCCTTCTTCTAATGTCTTACCCGTAATGGCGGATGCCACCATTTTTATCATTGACACCAGTTTTCCATCTTTTGTGTCCCAATAGAAACCTTGCTCTGGTGAAACTTTGATAAGCGTAATTCTTGGATCATCTTTCCCCTTGAACCAAGCTTTGTCAATATTACTCCAATATTTATCAATCTTTTCTTGATCGCGTAAAACACTTGCTTTTCCATATACCGATAAAAATTCGTAGTTCGAAGTATTGCTAATAAATATTTGAACTCTCGGGTCTTTTTCAATTTCCTTATTTTTATCGCTTTCGCTGGAACTTAAAAACCAGAAGTTTCCCTCATCGCACACTTCTTGTACATGCATGGGTCTGGCAGTAAGCGGAAGTTCTGATAAACACGTGGTAAAGATACACGTTGACTCATGATCAACCAATTCCTTAAACTTACCTATTGCTTCCTCGTGTGTAAGATTTTTGATTTTTGATGCCCCATTTTCCATAATCATTTAATTTTTGAAATTATTATTTTCAAATAGCATTCCAACAAATCCGTCTCAATTCGGTTAGCCTTATCGGTTATGATAAGCGAAATATTTATAAGTTCATCGGCATCAGTGTACGTATGCTCTACACCTGTAGAGTTATTTACTCGGTAAAAGAAATAAATGTCCGATCTGAGAACACAAAAATGTAAATCGTCTCGAAGAAATATTTTGCGCCAGAAACGAAAAATGAATAGAGATTGAAAAAGATTAACTTGCCTACTCTGAAATGATTATTCGTAGAGCACGTGTCGATTATAAAAAGCGCGACTTCAAACAGAGCAAAACCATGACAAAATATTACGATCCAGAAGGTAATTATAAAGCGTACACCAATGATGATAAACACTTGTTCACTGCATCAGGTGAACACATCGGTTCCTTTTCGAATGGATTTTTATATGATCCAAAAGGTATGGCCATTGGTCGAATTAAGGAGAAGTATATTTTAGACAAAAAAGGGCAACCGCTTTATTATACCAATTGAAATGTTTTAACTTTTGGAATATGTGTTTGCGGAATGTATTACGTAATCAGTTCTAACGAATTCACCGCCTCATATACTTCATTCACCTACGGGCGACCGGTACTAGCCTAATGGTGATAGCAAGAGTGCAAGCCAGTTGCTTTCTTTACTTCATAATCACAGGGCAATGGAAATAATTACAAACATCGATCAGAACATTTCGGACTCACGTATAAAGATTCGTGTCGGTCTGATCATCGCAGGAATAGTAACTGCTGTTATTTGTGTCATGGCGTTTTTGTATGAAGTTCGTTCGGTAGACAAACAAGCTGTAAATCTTATCCCTGCTTCCAATGCGGCACCGGCCAATATAATTGGAAAGGTGATGAACGAGATTATTGCATTCTCAATACCGTTCTGATTGATAGAACGCGTTGCATCGACAACCATTAATATCGTCTAGCTAAATGCATTTGCGGGTTTAGAAACTGCTTCACTTTCCACGTTGCAAAATTAGAATGAGATAAAAAACTTCTTTGCCACCACCGAGCCCCGAAATTGCATTTAGCTTTTGTTGAGCGTAGTGCCATCTCAGTCTTTTGGTTTATATTTCTAACAATATTCTTTTGGTGTCACTATTTTAGTCCGCTTATACTTTTTCATTGTAAAGTCATTAGTATTCCCAGTAATTATAAAATCGGCTTTGCATTCGTCTGCAAGTTCTAATATTTTATTATCATCCTTGTCAGAAATGAATCCTTACCCGATTGAAAAATGATAATCTTTCTTCTTTACCAGTGATGTTAAGTTGGTTCTCTATTAGTTTACACAACATGGATTTCATAAAAGCAACAGTACGTTCATTAAACCGCTCCTGGATAGATTGCCTCCTCAACTGCAGCCCATGTTGAGTTTGAAACTCACCACAGATATCTAGCAAACTTAAATCTTTGCCTTGTTGGTGTACAAACATCAACGTAGTAAGAAAGTTTACCGCACAAAGTTTGGATTTGCGTTGATTAAATTTGGTCGCCCTTGCCAGATCATAAATTGTTTTACGATCAAAAAAATGAACAAGAGATAAAGCCAAAGCAGAAGCATTTTTTGTTGTAAAATCCTTGAGGTTTTTGTCGACTTCTCTACTAATCAATATGTACCTTTGAAGAGAAAGAAAGGGCGGATTGGAATGCTTGAAAAACCCCGCCCCTTCTAAAAATAAAACTATATAAAAATGGGAAGAAAGACTTCGAATCCTAAACGGGATTCTACGCTCTATCCAATTCTTCTCTCCTCACCACCAAGTACTCAACTAATTAGCCTGACGGCTATGGCCTGCCGGCAGGCGGGGAACCCCACCCTTCCACCTGGGTAGTTTAAATGGTTAAAACCGCTATTTTGCATTGTTCGATTCGGTGCACAACCACTAAGATACTTCTACTCAATACCTGACGTATCATCCTCATTCATCACAGGAGATTCCGGAAACGACAAAGGTAATTTAGGCAACGTTAACCATCCATATGCAAATACGATAACCAGTATTGCGGGTAACAAGTAAGCACCAGAGCGGAAGCGAAGACCGGTATGTCCGTAACTTCCCGAAGAAAAATCAAGTCCCACTTTTATGGCAAGCGCAACGGACAAGGCGGTGAGTAGAAAGAACAATACATTTCCCACAAGATTTTTTAATAACGCTTTCTTCACAGCAAAATGTATCGTCTCTGAAAAAATAATGGCGACTCCAACAACGAGTAAGACCGTTAACAATGCCTTTGGGAATGTTCGTAGATAATGATACTTATAAACCAACAATCCAATCTTTCCTAAAAGATTCGGACTGCGTATTAACACTGCATCAAGAATCACAAGCGCAGCAATGAAAAGGTAAAAGTTGAAGCGGGATTTCATTCAGCTAAAATAGTTAATTGTTTTTTCCGATCAGCATCTGTTTCGTGACGCTGATCTTTCAGTGTCACCGGTTTTCGGGACGCTGATCCTTATGACGCATATTGAAATGGGATAACTATGGAGATATTATTTGTTGACGTATTCATAGCCCTTGAGGCACGCGACTCTTATTGAGAGCAAGTTCAAAAATCAATTTCACTTATTAAGACAATCCCTTTTCTTGCTTCACCGTGTTATTGATATAATACGGTTCAAAGTCTGCATCGATTGATTCGCAGCCTACCTGGATGAAATTACATCGGGTGTTTCCAAAAATACTGGCTACAGCAGCATCCGCAGCATCGCGGCCGTTTGCAATTTTTACAAGACCGTTAACCGGAACAAGTTTAGTCGGATCAAAAAATATCCATTCTCCGCCAATGTGTGCTTCAAAGCATGCGTGAAAATCGGGTGGATTTAAGTTGTAGGCATAGCCGGTAAAATAGCGTGCAGGTATGGATAGTGCACGACATAGCGCAATGCCCAAGTGCGCGAAGTCCCGGCACACGCCTGCTCTTTCAGTTAATGTATCCATGGCGGATGTACTCGATGTCGTTACTCCGCTGATGTAACTCACGTTATTAAAAATCCATTCGCTGATAGCCGATACTTGTGAATAGGTATTATCAATCTTGCCAAATTCTTTATACGCCAACTGCTGCAACTTGTCAGACTGGCAATAGCGACTTGGAAATAAATAATGGATCACATCAGCATCGAGTTTGCTCACTGGTTCGCTACGCAACAAATTCTGCTTGTCGATGACGTTGTATTGAAGATCAACAATTGCATTGTAGTGGATCTTAAAGTTTATGGCATCATTTACTTGCAATCTTAAAAATCGACCCTCTGCATTATCGGTTGTAAATTCCTCTAATTGAAAAAATGGATCCAGAATCAATTTCTCTTCTAAGATTGTTTGGCTGCTGGTTCTTGCTACTTGTATATTGAATATAAACGTAGTGGGCATCAACACGTCATACTGTAATTCGCTGAATACTTTAAATCTCATTTTGTTATTTTTTATAGCCCACTACTCATTATGCTTAAATGCTTTTTCCAACCACTCTTCCGGAACTTCATCTAACGATTTTTTCAGTTTTTGATTCCACAATGCCGTGACGTGTTGCAATTCGTTTGATTCATACCGGCTTTCCACCATGTTATAACTGTCTTTCTCGTACATCACTACATCAATGGGAAACTCCACATCGTTGGAACTTACTCGAGTTGAATCGAAGGAAAGAAAGCCTGCCTTCAGCGCTTGCTTTAAAGAGGTATCAGTATTTAACACTCTATTTAAGATTGCCTTACCCTGACCTGTGTTACCGATAATAGCGTACGGACTTCCTTCATCGAGCTCTACCCAGTTGCCTTCAGAATAAAGCAAAAACAATTTATGATCTTCGTCATCCTTCAATTGGCCGCCAACAATAGCATTCAGATTAAACCGATAGCCTGCTTTCGCTAAGGCTTCATTATCTTCATTGTAAACTCGTTTTATCTGCTCTCCAAAAGCATTTACCGCCTTGTATAATTTATCGTAGTGCATACCTTCATTCACTGATTCTTCAAAATAATGAACTGCCTTATCACGCACGGAGCGCAAGCCGCTCGTCATAATGAAGAAACTTGTCTTGTCGCTTTGTACTACAGAGACCTTTTTTTTGACGGTGGTGCTCGTGCCAGACGATATTCGTGTATCGGATAAGGCCACAAGACCGGCTTTTACTTTTATGCCTAGACAGTATGTCATTACTTATTTTTTTTTGAGTCAATGAATTTGTTAATGATACTTTATCGATGTAGAGGCGTATGCAAGTTTTTAAGGGACGAAACTTTCGAGAATATTATAATGCTTCATGCTACGGATACCTGTATTTTGGTTTTGATTGTGAGTTGATGTGCTATCCACAACAACTTAGTTATCACAATCATAATAATAAATACGATTAAAGAATTTTTTAATCCAATAATTACCATTGCCGTTTGTCAAAAATTCGGAACAGTAAAAATCTATGGCATCTCTGTCGTTAGACGATACACCGCCAATTAAATTGTTATCATTTAACATAAGCCAAAATTGATCAGCATAACCACTTGATTGTAATACTGCATAATTCTTAAAAATATTAGGCCGGGTATCGTAGTACCTCTTGAAAATCCTCCAGTTGTAGCCCAACAATTCGCAAGAACTTTGAGAATCTCTATTATAAAATTTGGTTAAATTCCCTGCTTCAAACTCCATTAAAAATGCCTTAGGTTTTCCTGGAAACGAAAATTCATAGATTGAATCTTTATCAGCGTGATAATAGGAAACGTCATACGAATAAAAAAAATCTCTATTCCCTTGCGAATCCAAAACCGAAAATGAAATGACAAGATAGGGTTGATCGGTATAGTTAAAAATCATTTCATGAGTATAATTATTTTGTTTTTGTGATGTTTGCGAGACTCTATTTAACGCATCATACTCCAAATCCATTACCCATAACTGCTTCATTGTATCACTATATTTTTCAAAATATTCTATCTGGCTATAGTTTGTGCCATCATAATGATAAACCCATTGTTGACTTCCATCAACCGTAATTACTTCGTTAAGAATACAGGAGTTTAATCCAATAAGCGTTTCTGTCGAACAGTCAGTAATAGATAATGGTGTGTTATCGATACAAGCAGGAGACATTCTTTGCTCTTCTTTACAAGCTGTTAGTAAAGAGCCAACGAAGATAATCCAAAGGTGAGTTTTCATTTTTAATTTCAATGCGTGATAAATGAAAATAAGAACATCAAATGTAATGTCAAGAAAGTCATTCGCCTATTTCAAAGTAACAAAATAGACGGTAGCAGATTTTGTCGAATCTGCCATATGTTTCACTATAAAGCTAATTCAACTCTAGCATGATCAGTAGGTGCCATAAAAATGTGTAATGGCTTTTGGGATCAAAACTTTAAAAACCTTGGGCTCTTAGTTGAAATCTATTATTCGCCTCATTTATAATTCCGTTTCGGTTGCTGTCGTGGCGTTAAAAAGATAAATTCACTCAGAGAACTCGAGTCTGAATAAATTTGAATTCATCTTCGGCAACATCGTCATATTTTTGTTCAATTACTGTGCACCGGCTTTGAAGAACAATTTGTCGTCTAGTTGCCATAATCTTGCTCCACCTCTAATGCCTTCTTTATTGGTACTGATGATTATATTTTTATCCAGTTTAAAAGTAATTTCATTCGCATTACCTCCGCCAAGATAGAGGCGATCATAATTAAAAACAGTTTTCAACATTGTTAGCACTTTTTTAACGCGCTTGTTCCACTTCTCTTGCCCTTTACTTTCCAATGCTTTATCGCCAAGGTATTCATCATACGTATAATGTTTTGTAATGGCATGATGCGCCAGTTCAAGATGCGGTAGCAAATTTCCATCTAGTAGCAAGGCGGTTCCAAAACCGGTGCCCAGCGTAATCATCATTTCCAACCCTTCACCGCTCACTACACCCAGTCCTTGAAGATCCGCATCGTTTACAGTACGCACGGGCTTTTGTAACGCATCGCCTATAAGCTTATTCAAATTTGTATTTTTCCATGCATCGTTAATCAAATTAGGCGCTGTCATAACGATACCTTTTTTTATGTAGCCCGGAAATCCGACAGATACATGGTCATAATCTTGAAACTCTTTTACCAGCTTTTGTATCGTTTCCAAAACTCTTTCGGGCGTGGGTTTTTCGGGCGTTTGCAATTTTTTATAATCCTGAATCATTTTTCCGTCCTGATCTAGAACCGTTCCTTTAATGGTTGAACCTCCAATATCGATGGTAAGAATTTTAGATGGTTGCCCGTCTATTTTTGAATTGCTCATTTTAAAAATGCTTTCGTTGGTGCTACTATCTATCCTTTAAAACTGAAGTGTCTTATTCTTACTATTGATAGAATAAGGATTGCAATTTAAATCAAATATAGATATGTATTGAATGTCGAACAGCGAAGAGTATGTTTAAAAATCGTAGACAAAATTATTATAGAAATTTTAGTGAACAGATTTAAGATACGTTGAAAATAAAAAAACCTGATAAAATAGTATCAGGTTTAAAAGTGATACGGTGGATGGCCTGTGGTGAAGCGTCTATTAGAACCTGCCAAAACGAAAAACACCCCGGAGACCGAGGCACATCATTTTTCTTTTCCTTGTGATCTCGCTGCGATTAATACATATCCGCACAACCGTTCATGATCCCAAAAAATATTTCACCAAGACTTTAAAAAGAGGAAGCCAGATGGTTTAGCATCTGGCTTCTTAGTGATCCCGCTGGAGTTAAAAGTTATTGCCTGAGATTGCTTCAGCTTTCCTCAGCCCTGCGTTAAACCTCGGGTTTTATTGCCACTTCTTCCTACGGCTTCTCCACTACTTTGCCCTGATTTTGCCTCGGTTTTTTAGCATTTTTTATCTTTTGCCACCTAATTGCCACCACATTTGCCACTAAAATTTAAGTCGAATATTGGCTTTTATTTTTTTAAGAATTCAAGGACGTCTTTTTTCATTATAGTCATCCTGGAACTACCCAAGACCAGTCTAAGCTGATAGTGTGAACTCTAATAAAAATATAAAGGAGCAACGTCAAACGTTGCTCCTTTAGGTTGGCTCCAATCTAATATCTTCCCGGGCAATGTAGTACTAAATTTTTATCACGACACCCTCATTGGCTCAATGATAAACCCTACCTCAAACAAGTATTCTGATTGAGAATCACTTAACCCTTTTTTATCATAAGTGGATACGATTTCAAATCGAACAACCATTTCACTGTCCATGAATTTCTTTAGCTCTTTGGACAGTGCTCGCTGTTTGTCTTTAGTGAAAATATACTGACCACGCTGATCCCTGATGATATTTCCTTTTTCATCCGTACTGCAATAATCAATGTTCAGGTCTTCAAGCTT
>JBBRFY010000112.1:0-14408 GCA_038241205.1 Cytophagales bacterium | reverse complement strand
ACATGGAGGTAAGATTGTTGATGTAGGTATTATCATTGAACTCCATGGGCAAGGATTCAATGTATTCAAATTCCCATTCGCGATCGGCAAAATTAAAAACAAGTGATGAATAATTTGAGTTGTAAATTGGTCGGGCAGATTGTATTTGTACGCTGGCTGTAAAATTTCCAATGGCTGGCATCTTCGTAATAGTTACCAGCATTTTACAGTTAATTTTCTCGTACGATTTGTAGGCATCGTTTGTCCACTTACGTGAATTCATAAATTGTTCAATACCTGTTTTCATGTCGCGAAAAATGCCTCGGTCAGAGGTCTGCACTTGAGTTGAGTTTATGGTTACCGTACAATTCAATTCCTGAGCAAGGCAGTTTGTTGATGCAATGAATAAGAGAATGATTATAAACCTAACCATGAAGCGTTTCAATAATGGTGTTAACAATATCGCGTGCAACTTCCTTTTTGTCTTTCAATTCGTATGAGGTCGATTTATGCTTTCGGTCGATAATGGTAATCTTGTTAGTATTGTAGCCAAAGCCAGCACCGTTGTCATTTAGAGAATTCAACACAATCAAATCAAAATTCTTAGACTCCAGTTTCTTTAACGCGTTACTTTGTTCGTGCTCTGTTTCAAGGGCAAACCCAACGATGAGTTGACCATTGCGTTTTTGTTTACCAAGCGATGCAGCAATGTCATGCGTCTTGGTCAATTCAATAGTAATACTTTCGTCTTTCTTTTTAATTTTTTGATCGGCCACAACGATGGGTTTATAATCCGCAACAGCGGCAGCCAACACCGCTATATCGGTATTTGAAAAAAGTGTCTGGCTTGCATGGTACATTTCTTCTGCTGATGTAACGTTTATAACGCTCACACTTGGATGATTAGCATGCTGATGGGTAGGTCCTGTTATTAACGTTACTTGTGCACCTTGATTGGCAAGTTCTTCGGCAACGGCAAATCCCATTTTACCACTCGAGTGATTGCCAATAAAACGCACAGGGTCGATCGCTTCGTGTGTTGGTCCTGCGGTAACTAACGCTTTTTTTCCTGCTAATAGATTGCCACTTGCAAAATGTTTTTCAACAAAGGTTACGATAGCCTCTGGCTCAGCCATTCGGCCATTGCCTATTAAACCGCTGGCGAGTTCACCAAACGATGGTTCTATAATGATATTACCAAACTCTTTTAATTTTTGAATATTCGCTTTGGTTGCAGAATGTTGCAACATGTCTAAGTCCATTGCCGGGGCAAATAAAATCGGGCAACGCGCAGATAGGTATGTGGCGAGAAGCAGATTATCACAAAGTCCGTTTGCCATTTTAGCAATTGTGTTGGCGCTTGCAGGAGCAATGAGAAAAGCATCAGCCCATAAACCAAGTTCAACATGGTTATGCCAAACACCGGTTTTGTCTTTAGTAAACTCTGTGAGAACTGGATTTTTAGAAAGTGTTGCTAACGTGATGGGTGTGATAAAATCGTGGGCAGCGGGAGTCATAATTACCTTTACTTCTGCACCTTCTTTTACAAGAAGACGGGTGAGTATTGCAGTTTTGTAGGCTGCAATACTTCCAGTTATTCCAATTATAATTTTTTTGCCCCCAAGCATGGTGAGGCGATATTACAATTCCTGACTTGCTTCAGTTTCGCTGCGCATGCGGAAATTCACTTTGCCTTCCAAAAACTCTTCAATTGCAGTAGTGGTTGGTTTTGGCATACGCTCGTAGAATTTTGAAATTTCTATTTGCTCACGGTTTTCAAAAACCTCTTCAAGGTTATCTACTGTTGTGGCAAATTCAGCAAGTTTATTATTAAGTTCCTCCTTAATATTTACTGATATCTGACGAGCGCGTTTTGAGATTACAGATACCGATTCATACAAATTGCCAGTTGGCGCAATGATGCTTTCGATGTCGCGGGTTATTACTGATGATTGAACTGCCATAGTATTACGTATTAATTGTTTATCCTTTGCTTAATTTTAATTTATAGAGACTAGTGCTATACATTTTTTCGGCATCTCTTAAGTATTCGCTTTGCGGGTATTTGTCCACAAATTCTTTATAATGGTCTACTACAGACTTATAGCGTTCTTGCTGTTTAAAGGTGAAGCTTTTCTCTGCTAACTTATATTCAGAAACAACTACGAGGTAATAGCTCTCTTCTAAATACTGTGAATCTGGGAAGTTATCTTTAAAATTATTCAATGAAACGATTGCTGCCTTATAGCTTCTCATTTTATAGTATTGATAGGCATTGTCAAACCCTTTCTTTTCCAGTTTTTCTTGTGTAGTATAAATTACCTCTACTGACTGATCGTGAAATTTACTTTCGGGATATCGATTTAAAAATTCTTGCATGGCAATCATTGCCTCAATACTGTTCGATTGATCTAAGTTAGATCCTGGCGAAGATTTGAAAAGGGAATAGGCATACATAAACCGTGCTTCTTCGGCCAACGTACTTCTTCCGTACGTCTCATAAAATGTTCTGAATTGTTCTGAAGAGAGAAGGTAAAGTTTATCGTAATACTGGCAATACGCCATATAAAATTGAACTTTCTCGCCTTCCGGCAAACCTCTTACAATTGGCAGAATTTGCTCAAAAAGGGAGGCTGCTTTGTAGTAATCCTTTTTTGTGTAGTAGTTTAAGCCAGCTTCATATTTCACGCGCCAGTCTAGACTCTTCTCAATTTTTCGGAATTTACTGCAAGAAGCCCCTGTGAGGAGGATCAGTACCGTGCAAAACAATAAAATTACTCTACGCATAAGCCCGCAAATATACTATAAGACAACCTAACGTGAAAACGGCATTTTGGACATCTTATGCGAATTATTGAGAAATAATTTATTTTTTAACAATAAGCTTACGTGTGAGCACGCCTTCATTGTTGACATAAAGGGTGTAAAAATAGATGCCAGCGCTAAGACCATCAGCGGGGATCCGAAGTAAGATTTCGGAAGAAGACAGATCATATTCGCCCTGGTTATTACCCAATATGTTATGAATAACAATCTTGGCTTTTACCTGATCATTCAGAATTTTATAGTCAACCAAAGCGTGATCGACCACAGGGTTGGGATAAACATCTTTCAACATAATATGCTTTGATGCATAAATAGATTGTTTTTCAGCTCTTTCCTCAACATCAAAATGGACTTCAAATTCGATCGAGTGAGATGGGTTGGACTTATTATAGGCAATGTATTTTACAGAACTATGACCTGAAACCAAACCAGCGTCTAGCGCAACCTGCACGGACGATAGTGTTTGGCCAGCTTCCACTCTAACAATTTGATCATCTGCACGTTGATCAAGGCAGTTTGCATCAAGGCAAAGGAAATTTTTTTGTGTGCTGCCAATTTCACCGCTTATTTTTCTAACGATCAATACGATGGGCTTGTCTGATGTGTTCTTAAACCGAACTGGAGCTTTGATCAAATCTCCAATATTACCTTTATAACTTTCCTGAAGATTAACGAGCTCGAATCCTTGGCTGAAGGATTTGAATCCAGCCAGTATCAATATGACAAACAATAGAACGTTTTTCATTCGATATAGTGAAGTTGTACAAAACTTAGCTATTTCATCGGTAAGTCATAATTAATTGGCAATTATTTTCGCGATCTAACAATAATTTAACATCATAACCGTTTTGGCACCTCGGAACTTGATTCTACGGCATTTGAAAATGACTTTACAACATCCTTTCGTTTGGGCTTACTTTCTTCCTGCCAGTTAAAGCCTTTCAGTTTTTTATCTTCTTCTTTTAATTCATGGGGGGGAATAAATTGGGCGTCTGGTTTAACAAGAAAAATGAGATTATGCACCGCCCCATCTTTAAACCGGATATTGATGTTGCTGCAAATAATTTTATTCACACCCATGAAAGAATTGTTTTCATCAGAAAGCGCTGCATAGATGCTCTCGCCATTACCTTCAACAATTACCCTATCAATTTTCTTATTTTTAAAATAGGCCGTCATTCTTCTACCTTTAATTTGATTGAAGTTAAAAACGGAGTCTTTTGAGATCACAAAAGAATTGCCAACCATAAAGATTCGATCGATTGTTTTGTTTTTAATGAGCATTCGAATTGAATCGGCAGTCATCTGATTTCCCTCTGTCCAAAGTACGGGTGAATCATAAAAATAAATGGTTGAGTCTGATTGACGATATTCAAGTGAATCGGCAATTCCTTGTAAGTCGTTTCGGAAAATTTTTACATTGTTGTATGCTAATAATCTTTTCTTTTTTGGATCTGCATTCTCGATTGACACTAAGGTATCGGCTGAAATAAATAAGGTATCTTCTCCTTCTGTAATCTTTGCGAGATAGGCATTATTGTAAATTTTTGAAACACCTTTCAGCTTATAATAATCTACTGCCTGGCCATAGATAATTAGATTCTCTTTCTTAGAAGTCATTACAACGTCTTCTCTCAATCGATATATTTTTCGAATGTCATCTAACTTGTAACTCTTACCCACCAAACGAAAATCTGTTGATTCTGCTGTACCTAATTTAATATCCGATTTTCGGGTAGAGGTTTCATATTGTCCGCCACTGTAAACAAACACGCTGCTGTCTTTATCGATAACGGTTGTCGGGGTTCTGAAAAAAAGAATTTTACTTTTCGAATTATATTGAAGGCTATCGGAAGTCATGGTATAATCCGGATTCTTTACGTGCACATTTTTTTTAAATGATGCCATGTTATTGTTCAAATCATAATACCCTTTATTGCTTTTCAGTACATTTATACTGTCAACCAGTTTTCCACCATTGAAATAGTAGGCTAAGTTTTTAGGTCGATCATAATCAAGGTAATCTGTATAAAGAGTGGATTGATCTAGCTTGGTGAACACAACGTTCCTCCGAAGTTTAGCCACTTTCGCATTGCCATCATACTCGAGTTTTGAAGCAGTAATGGTTACAGAATCGCCTTCCGTAATGCGTACCTTTCCAAACGCGTCAACGGTATTTTTCGATTTATAGAAATAAGCGGAGTCGCAGTAAATGGTGGTTTTATTTTGCACAAATACCACGTTCCCTATCAGTCGTTCAAAGCGGTCGCCATTTGAATCTCTTCCGCCCTTTAGTTGATCTGCTTTTTGAAGCTTTACTTTTTTCTGCGCAAATGATGTCGATGAAATTCCAACGAATAACACCAACATGAGCGCCATCTGAATGGAAATGGATTGAATTATTTTAAAACTATATGCTTTCTTCATTCTCGCTGCAAGCTAAGGTAAAGTGTTGAAGTGTTTATGTATTTAGGTGTTGAAGCAGTGTAAAGAATATCAAATCAAAGCTCACTTCAATACTTAGAACTCCAACACTTCGATACTTAAATACCCAAACACATAAACACCTAAACACTCAAAGTTCGTACTTTTGGCTGTGCTTGAGCAATTTCTGAACCATATTAACCGACATAAACTTTGCAGTAAATCCGATAAAATTTTATTGGCCGTTAGTGGAGGTGTTGATTCAATGGTGATGCTCTATTTATTTATCGAGGCAGGATTTCAGGTAAGCGTGGCGCACTGCAATTTTCAACTACGAGGAAACGAATCAGATGGAGATGAGAACTTCGTTAAAGATGCGTGTGAGGTATTAAACATTCCTGTCTTTATTAATCATTTTTATACTGAAACGTATGGTTGGGAAAATAAGCTCTCAACTCAAATGGCGGCAAGGGAATTAAGGTATGCTTGGTTTGATTTTCTGCTTAAAGAGAATCAGTTTCACGCGTTGGCCACAGGTCATCATTTTGACGATAGCATTGAAACTATTTTGCTAAACTGGACGAAGGGTTCATCACTTGAAGGTCTTGCAGGCATTCCCGTTAGAAACAAAAAAGTCATTCGACCTTTATTGTTTGCAACCCGATCGCAAGTAGAAAAATATGCGTCTGAAAAAGGAATTGAATGGCGTGAAGATCAAAGTAATCTAACGGATGATTACCAACGGAATTTTATCCGGCATCAGATCGTTCCGAAATTGAAGGAGCTTAATCCTTCATTAGAATCAACACTTCATATCGGTGTTGAAAAAATACAAGGGGATTTGGAACTAATAAACCATCACACTTCGGAATGGAAAAATCAGTTTTTATCGCTTGACGGTGAAAAAGTTATTATCTCAAAAAAAGGATTTGATTCTTTTCGTCAAGGTGCGCATCTTCTATGGAGGTGCATTCGCGAATTTGGTTTTAATTTCGAGCAAGCCCGTGAGATTGTTCTCTGTATCAATGGTCAGTCAGGAAAACAATTTCTTACCGCGTCACATAAATTGGTCATTGATCGCGAAAAAATTATCATTTCACCTCAGGTTGATTTTTTGAATGACACAACATTGATTGAGATTGATCAACACTTAGCCACTCTTGGATATTGGAAAATTGTTGTGCGGAAAATGGATGACATTATTACATCATTTGATAATCCTCTTGAAGCACAGCTCGATGCAGATAAAATTACCTTTCCGCTCGTATGGAGAAAGTGGAAAGCGGGCGACTTTTTTTATCCTTTGGGTATGGACCATCGAAAGAAAGTGAGTGATTTCTTAATCGATAATAAGGTACCTCTTTCCGAAAAGGATGAGCTGACGGTATTAGAAAGTAATGGCAAAATTGTGTGGGTTGTGGGCTATCGAATTGACAATCGGTTTAAGATTACGGATGAAACCAAGTCGTCAATCCTATTCTCGGTTCACCGGCAATAGGCCTAACGCCCGGGCTTTCACGATTAACTTTTCAATGTCGTTTCCTTAAGCTTCCATACCCTCTTCCTTTTGGAGAGGGCAGGGTGAGGTTTAAAGAAAAGAAAGCTTAAGGAAACGACATTGATTAACTTTTAACCATTAACGATTAACTTATCCCCAATATATTTTTTCTTTGGTCAATCCGTTAATAACTTTCCGCCTCCGTAGAAATCATTCTTAATTTATAAAACTTAACAGAACCTATTTATGAAAGTAACAGTAGTTGGCGCTGGTAATGTTGGTGCAACGTGTGCCGATGTGTTAGCGTATCGCGAAATTGCGAACGAAATTGTATTGGTCGATATCAAAGAAGGACTTGCAGAAGGTAAGGCGCTTGACATTTGGCAGAAATCACCAATCAATTTGTATGATAGCCGTACCATTGGTGCAACAAACGATTATTCAAAATCGGCCGGATCTGATGTTGTTGTCATTACTTCTGGTTTACCAAGAAAGCCGGGTATGAGTCGTGATGACCTTATTAATACCAATGCAGGAATTGTAAAATCGGTTACAGAAAATGTAGTGAAGCATTCGCCAGAGGCAATCATCATCGTGGTGTCGAATCCGTTAGACGTAATGACGTATCAGGCACACATTACTTCAAAATTGCCTCGCACAAAATTGATGGGTATGGCCGGTATTCTCGACACTGCTCGCTATCGCGCATTTTTAGCGGAAGCTTTAAACATTTCACCAAAAGATATTCAAGCGGTATTGTTGGGTGGCCATGGTGATACAATGGTTCCACTTCCCCGCTATACAACGGTGGCAGGTATTCCGGTTACAGAGTTAATCGATAAAGATAAGCTTAACGCGATTTTAGAAAGAACGAAAGTTGGTGGTGGCGAATTAGTTAAACTAATGGGAACATCAGCATGGTATGCGCCAGGGGCTGCTGCTGCACAGATGGTGGAAGCTATTGTGAAAGACCAGCGTAGAGTATTTCCGGTATGTATGAAGCTTGAAGGAGAATATGGTGTGAAGGATTGTTACCTTGGTGTGCCTGTGGTATTGGGTAAGAATGGTATTGAACGTATTATCGAACTTGATCTTAATGGCGAAGAAAAAGCGTTGATGGAGTCTAGCCGCAAGGCCGTTCGCGAAGTGATGGATGTATTGGATAAATTGGGATAGTCTTAACTAGACTTTAGTATCTAGACTTTAGTATCTAGACATTAGTATCTAGACATTAGTATTTAGACAATAGTGAAAATGCTGGGTTACGCCTGGCATTTTCTATTTACTACTGGTGGCCAGTTGCTGGTTACCGGGTGACTGGTAACCTGAAACCGGCAACTTTCAGTCGGAGCAGTGTCTCCCGCCTCGGGGACGCTGCGTAACCGCGTAAGGCTACCGACAAGAATTGCTTATAGGCTGAAACTTTCACGCATTCAATTCCCTACCTTTGGCCATGCAAAATAACAAAGATCTTATTGTTCAGTTTTATACAGCTTTTCAGAACCGTGATTTTGCTACCATGCAAAAGTTGTATGATGACGAAGCACATTTTAACGACCCTGCATTTCAAAATTTAAACGCCTCAGAGGTGAGAGCAATGTGGCAAATGCTGTTGACGTCTGCTAAAGATTTGCGCATTACGTTTAGTGATGTTGTAGCCGATGATACAAAAGGTTCATGCACGTGGCAAGCGTATTATACATTTTCAAAAACAGGTCGAAGTGTTCACAATATTATTAAAGCCACCTTCGAATTTAAAGATGGAAAAATAATGAAACACAACGATCATTTTAATTTTTGGAGATGGTCGCGACAAGCGCTTGGTACGTCAGGACTTTTATTGGGGTGGAGCAACACGCTTCAGAAAAAAGTACAGACCACTGCGCGCAAGGGGCTCGCGTTATTTATGAAGCGGTATTCAAAATAAGAGTCAATTTAAAGTCCTTCAGTTCTACTCGAACAACGACCAACCAACAACGACCAACATTGGATTTACCCGAAAAAATAAAGGCCATTGAAGCAGTATTCATCAACTTGGATGAGGCGATTTCTTCATTTCAAAATTCGTCAGGTTTGCATTGCAAGTGGGGATGTGGCAAGTGTTGTTTTAAGGCCGATATTGAAGCCACCATTCTTGAGTTTCTTCCTTTTGCCAATTACCTTTATCAACATGAGCTGGCGTTTGAATGGCTAGAAAAAATTAAGCAAAGCGATTCTTCTATCTGCATGATTTTAAACCCAACGCAAGACGGTGCCGGTCTTTGCTCAACCTATAAACATCGAGGACTAATCTGTAGATTATTTGGTTACTCTGCTCGCACCAATAAATATGCGAAAGCAGAACTCGTTACCTGCCAGATTATAAAAACAGAACAAGCTGAAAATGTGGTACATGTGGCTCAGTTTTTGGAAGATGGAGGAAGCATGCCCATTATGAACCACTATTACATGCAACTACATGGAATCGATTTTGAACTTACACGAGAATTTTTCCCAATCAATGAGGCCATCAAGAAGGCAATTGAAGTTATATTGCATTACCATGCGTACCGCGATTAGAGTTTTGTTTTTTTTGCTAGTAAGTGGCCTTGCACCATTGATGGCGCAAGGCACAGATTCGCTCTATAAAACCAAACCTTTTGAGCGCTTTTGGACTAAGCCACGATTAGTTCCCAAGCTGGGCATAGGTACGCAAGACCGAGGATTTGTAGAAGTGGGTGTTCAATGGCATAGTATTTACAAACATCCACTCAGCCTCATATCGAAAGGTGCGTACAGTACGGTCGACATTTTTATTGACCACAGTAATATTTTGGTAGGGCCAAAAGTGGGGTATGAACTTACCGTAGGTTTGATTGGAATAGCACTTGACATGACCTATTTTATTGATTACAACTATGATGGTGAAAGCCATACCCGAAATGCATGGGTCACTACACCAAAAGCTGGGCTATCCATTCTGGGTTTTGCCAATTTGTTTTATGGCTACAGCATCCCTATCTCTGAGCAGACTATAGACTCTATTTCCCGCAATAGGTTATCGCTCGTCATTAATCTCAACCGCGATTATTTCAATCTTAAAGAAGCCAGAAGGAAAAAATAAACTTACTGTCGGATACTTAAGGCCACCATTTCGGCCATTACCTTTTGGTGAGACAGCCAAGAGAGTTGGTTTCAATATTTGGATTAAGAGAAGGAGTAGAGGATTGTTTATTCAAACCATTACTTGACCAAAATGCAAACACAATTATCATTGCCACAATAATTCCGATAATTAAGGTAAGCTCTTTATAGGTAATTTTTTTGATCATGCGTTCTCGATTGGCCAGTGCCATGCCAGCATTTAAAGAGCCTTTATTTCCCTTTAGATTCATGTTTGACTGATTTGGTTGCACGTTGGTGAACATATGTTTTGCTTTTTCTGAACAGATTACCTGTTTTCTTACTAATGGTTACGTTTGTTCATAAATGAAATTAATCCCTTAGCTGACATAACGATTAACCGTTAATATTTCAAAGTGGTTTACTGAAGCTCAGCCTACATTCTTCCTACTGAAAGGTGCGAGGTGACGCGATAAAGAAGCTTAAGTAATCGATATTGAATAACATTTAACGATTACCTAAACTTTTAAACTTTTTTTGTCTTTAGATTTGTTGCAGAGTAACTAGAAAGATTACTGATATGAAGAAAATAATTGGAACATCACTTGTCGTTATAGCAACGCTCTCATTATTGTCAATGACATTATTTGATGATAGTGAAAATGTCGTGGAGGAGCCTGTAAAATGGTTGACCTTTGAACAGGCATTAGAAAAAGCAAAAACCGAAAAGCGCCCGATTTTTATTGATGTCTATACGGATTGGTGTGGCTGGTGTAAGGTAATGGATAAAAATACCTTTAGTGATCCGCAGGTTTCGAAACTTTTAAATGAAAAGTTTTATGCGGTTAAATTCAATGCGGAGCAACATGCAGACATTGTTTTTCAGGGTACTACTTTTAAATATGTGGCAAGTGGCAACAGTGGTTATCATCAATTGGCAGCCGCCTTATTGAACAATCAATTGAGCTATCCGACAGTTGTATTTTTAAATGAAGACTTTGGTATGATTCAACCGCTGCCAGGATATAAGAAGGCAGATGAGTTTCATAAGATTGCTCAATTTATTGGCGAAGGATATTATAAAACGTTGAAGTGGGATGCTTTTCAAAATCAGTACAAGTCTCCCTATTAATTACTATAAAAGAAGAGGAAGGTTAATCCCTTCCTCTTCTTGTTACATTCGGTTTATTTCCGCTAGCGTTATTTCCTGATCGCTGCACATTTCCACCACCTACTGATGATCTTGTTCTGCTGGGTTGCACGGTGTTCGATCTTTGATTATTTCTAAGTTCAGTATTTGGTCGTGTTACCTGACTTGGTCGTGTAGACGGTTGTTGAGTGCGGACGTTTTGATCTGGTACAGTTGATCTCGTTCTTGACGACTCTTGACGTTGTAAATTTGATGAACCTCTTTGCGTAGCGTCTGGCGAGCTGCGGAAATCAGATGTAGATCGACTCCTTGAATTTGAATCATGTGTTGTGGAAGGCGTTCTTCTATTCAAATTATTTTGGCTCCTGTTCAAATTATGATCAGATAGTGTGCCATTGTTTTGACTAGACGAAGAACGTTGCCTTCCGGTATTGTCATTATAATTTCTGCTCACATCATTATTCGATCTTGATACATTGTTCTGAGTGCTTGAAGAACGTTGTCTTCCATCAGAACTATTTCGATACGCTGCTCCGTTTTGACGACCATTGGTGTGACCATCATATCTATCACGACCACCATTACGATTATAATCATTGTGAGTCGATCTGTAATGTGAAATCTGTGTGTTATGCCTGTTGTAAACCACTACTGATGTTGTGCGGTAAGGTCTGTAAATATTGGATGCGTATGCAATTCGGTGATTATAACATGGGGCATAGTACGGTCGGTAAGGTGTCCACCAAGGATTATATACCTGATAGGCTACGGGGCTCCATGAATGCCACCATACTGGGCGCATATTCCATCCCCAAGGAGAAACCCATAACGATGAATAGTATGGACTATAAACATATTGAACCGATGGCCAAGCCCAAACATTTACAACCGTGCGCGATGTACTAGCACCGGCATTAATTCTCACTTCTTGTGTTGGTTCGATAATCGTTTCGATACCATATATATCTGCATCACCTGTAATTTGTAAGACAGCTTTTCCGTTCGCTAATTTTTCCAGTTCGATAACCGCTACGTCCTGACTTTCTCTTTCAGAAATCACTGCCTGGAGAATAAAGGCATGTACATTACCTTCGTTTCGATCGATTACTTTTATATAGTCAATGTCGCCATCACCGTTAAGGTCAAGATTATTTACGCGTGCATCAGAAGAATTTAATAAACGTTCAAACTCCTCTGGCGATGTTGATTTCTTGAATAACTCAAGCGCCCCTTCAAGGCTGAAATTATCACCTGGAACTTCCGCTTGATTCTGTTGACCATACAACGCTATTCCTCCAAACATTAGGAAAAATAACGTTACCATCTTATTTAGCTTTAGCGTTTTCATAATCCATAATTGTTTAGTGTTAAACCCATTTAAACAAAGAACGAGCCAAAGAAAAACTTAACGATTTCACTTTACAATCCCGCTCATATTCACTAGCATTCACTCTAATTTTTACTCTGATCGCAATGAATCAACCGGATTGGCCAAAGCAGCTTTCACAGTTTTGAAACTCACGGTAATAAGTGCAATCAACATCGTACTTAAACCGGCAACAATATAAACCCACCATTGTATATCTATCTTATAAGCAAAACCTTGAAGCCATTTGTCCATTAAATAAAACCCAAGTGGAAAGGCAATGATGAAGGATATAGCCACCAATAACATGAGATCCTTCGAGAGGATAGAAACTATTTGAAAAATATTGGCGCCTAAAACCTTTCGAACACCAATTTCTTTTACTCGCTGCTCGGCAGTGAATGTGACTAATCCAAACAGGCCAAGGCACGCCACAAAAATGGTGAGCAAACCAAAAATCTTTAGTATTGTTCCCATGTTTTGTTCTGCTAAATACGTCTCGTTATATAATTCATCGAGTAACGCGTAAGTGAATGGTTCCTCAACATTAAAAGCCTGCCACTTTGCGTGGATACTTTCAATAAGGTCAGCCATTTCATTGGTTTTTGTTTTTATAATCAATCCACCATATGGATTGTTCACCATCATCATGGGTGCAATCGGTTCGTGCAGCGACCTGAAATGAAAATCTTTAATAACACCAACTATGGTTAAAGAACTGAAGCCGCCTTCGTTATCGGTTCGTTGATTAATAGCTTGACCTACTGGATTTCCTTGCAAAGAGAACGCTTTTATAAACGCTTCGTTGACGATTACTTTATCATTCTCACTTTCAGAACTCTCCAAAAAATTTCTTCCCGTTATTAATTGCATACCCATGGTAGGAATATAACTTGGGTCAATTCCATAAATAACAGTTCGTCTAAAGTCTTCTAGATTTTCGCCTATCCAAACACCGGTCATATTATCATCAGTGGGTCCGGCAGGAATGAATGCAGACATCGTTATACTTTCGATTCGCGGATCAGTTAAGAGTTGATTCTTAAAGGCATTCTCATTGTTACCTAACAAATAAGATTCTCTAAGCACAATTTGCTGATCGCGGTTGTAGCCAATATTTTTATCTTGGATGTAACTCATTTGTTGACTAACAATAATGATTGCCATAATGAGTGTTGCTGAAATTACAAATTGAAAAACGACAAGAATACTTCGGATACCTTTGCTCTTACCCCCGTTAGAGAATCTATTTTTAAGAGCTGCGATAGGTTTGATCGATGAAAGAAAGAATGCCGGATAGCTGCCCGCTAACAAGCTGATGAAGATACCTAATGCTAAAAGCGCCCCTAATACTTTTGGATTTAATAGAAAGGCTGCTTCTAGGTCTTTACCTGAAAGTTGATTGAATAGTGTTAACGAAATGGTTACAATCAATACACCTAAGATCATCGCGACAGCTGTAGCGATAAAAGATTCAATTAAAAACTGATGGACTAATTGATTTTTTTGAGAACCCAACACTTTTTTTACGCCCACTTCTTTGCTGCGCGTGGTTGCTCCGGCTGTAGATAGATTCATGAAATTGATACAGGCAATAAGCAGCATGAAGAGTGCTACTGCACCAAAAATGTAAACGGAATTGATATCACCTCCGGCCTCTAATTCACTTGTCCCTGTTAAATCAGAGAATAGGTGAATGTCTGCAAGGGGTTGGATAAAAAAACCAATTTCGTTTCCGCTTTCCTGAAATTTTTCAAACGTCATTCCTAACTGAGAAACTTGCGGCCCCATGTATTTTTTAATAATGGCCGGCATTTTTGTTTCAAACTGATTTAAGTCAGTTCCTTCAGCAAGAACCAGGTAGGTAAAATAATTTGACTCCAACCATTTATCTTCTTTTGAATGAGCCAATCCTTCCATTGATGCTAAGAGATCGAAATGGAAATGTGAATTGGTCGGAACCTTTTCGATTACACCTGTTACTTTATACTGTTCCTTTGCATCTTTAAATTCCAGAAGTTTATTAATAGGATCTTCCGTTCCAAAATATTTTTCGGCTTGCT
>JBBRFY010000111.1:0-14497 GCA_038241205.1 Cytophagales bacterium | reverse complement strand
ATTGGAGTTTTAGTAAAAACCGTGAGAATTTGGCCATTATCAAAAGGAAGATCAATGAGTGTTGATGTAGTACATCCATTATCACGGTTAGTTGCAATTAAGGTATAGGCACCGGTATATAAATTCCTGATTTTGGAAGTGCTCGCTGTATTGGTGATGATCGGAGGGTCTGCAACGGGAAAAGGCTGAAATGGATCCTGCCCTTTGTGCCAGTCGAAATCAAATCCTAAAATATTGCCAGGTGCACTAACACTAATAGATATTTCACCATTATGCTCGCTGCAAGTACTTGGCTTAATTAAAATAGGTGCAGAGAAAACAATAGGCAGCACGCTACTGGTAACCGTCTTCGTTTTGGGAAGCGTCTCACAATGTCTTGTTCTATGAATTGCCACAACCGTATAATCACCAGGTTCAAGACCACTGAGGACACTTAGAGTATCATTCGGAAAATCACTTAAAGTTTTTACACTTGTTCCTTTATACCAAATGAATTTATAATCCAAAGGTGTATCTGGATTAACAACTGAAACTGTCACAGAGCCATTAGGGGTAGTACAACTGGATGACGCATCTTGAAGAACTGTTGTAATTTGTACTGGTGTAACTGCAAAATTTATTGTTACCTCTTCTGTATCGGTACATAAGGTAACAATGTTTGTTGCCTTCACTGTGTACACGCCCACATCTCGGCCGGTGAGGATATTGGTAGTTTGACCAGCAATTATATTGGCTGCCAATGTATTTTGTCCTGTAAACCACTCAAACGTATAATCGCTCAGCGCACCAAGCGATACGTTAGCCGTTGCAGAACCCGTAGGTAAACTCACATCGCAGGATGTTTGAGGAATGACGTTCGAAATAGAAACAGCAAATGCAGGGGTCTGCATAATTTCTACGGTAATGGGGTCAGACTGACATTTGGTAGTATTATTAATAACTACCACCGTGTATTTACCCGCAGGTTTATTATTAATTACACCGGTTGCAGTAGCACCCGGAAAGTCAGTAGTGGCTTTAGGAAAACTTCCTTTAAACCAATTGAACGTAAAGCCAGCGGTTACTCCGCCAACTGTTGCAGAAGCCTTACCCGAATTTGCGTTGGAACAAACAATATCAACAGTAGCAGTTTGAACGTCCGGCTTCGCTGTATTGCTTGGAACGGAAAGGGAAAAACTGTTACTACATCCTGTGGCTTTCTCTGTTACTAAAACGGTATAAGGTGTAATTCCTCCGAGCAGGTTGGTAGCAATATTCGAATTTCCTACCACTTGTCCTCCCCCTACCGTTGGGCCTATATACCATTCATAGGTAAAGTTACCAGCGGGTTCTCCATTGGGTGGCGTTGTTGCTTTGTTTACAAATGCCTGAAGTTGACCGTTCGGAATTAAACAATTATTATCAGGTTGTACTACTTCAATGGTAACATCGAGTGTACGCGTAACATCGGCAACGGTTGGTGATACAAGAGCCGTATCGGATCCGCAATTAGCCGTTTTATGAACAGCATAAACATTAAAGTCTCCTGCCGCAAGTCCAGAGTTTATAGGACCAATAAAATCAGCTGGAATTGGTTTTGCAATCAAGCCATTAGACCAATAGAAATTATAATCGATTGTATTTTCAACGCCACCGGTTAAAATAAAGGCACGCACAGCACCGTTGGGTGGCGAACCTGGATTACAAACAATATTATCTTGAATTTTTAAAGCAGTTATCGCTACCGGAAGTGGACTCACGGCAATGTGTTCAACATTATTAATGTAATTACATTCAATAAAATTAGGCGTTAACGCTATTGGCGTAGGCAATGAAGTTCCATCATCATTTAAAACAATGTATAATTCAAATGCATAACCCGGGCCATTCACAATAATGTTATTCGCTGAAAATGTTTTGCCGAGCGTAAGGGCACTGGGTAGTGTTACTTGTGTTGAATTTAATTTTATTGCCCCTGCCTGATTTGGGTCTCCTATGTAAAATGAAATGGGCACATCACCGCTTATGGGTGCATCACCATTATTAACGATGGTAAAGGAAACTAAGAAATCTTGTTCAGGACAAACCGGACGCGTTACGGAAAGCGAATACGGAACAAACGCAAGATCGGGTGCGCTAAACACAAGGCAGCCACTCCTATCTAAAAAGGGCGATTGATTTAAAAAACTATTTAGCGGACGAGGTAATCCCACAGCGCCATTACAGGGAACACCAGAAAAAGCCAAATGATGTTTTTGCTGAACGCGTGGAATCGTTAAATCGTTATTGACATTTACGTTAAAATAGCCGTGTTGATTCCACAATCTTCTGGCAGGAACCCAAGGCTCGCTGGCCGATTTAAATACCCGCACATGAGAATATCGTGAAAACCCAATGTCGCAAAAATTGGCAGTCGCCAACACATCATCAAAACCACAGGTAACACAAATTTCAGTTGAGCCATCGGCATCAACATCGGCCACAATAGGATATTCTCGATTGGTTCGTGATACGCAGGTTTGTTGTGTATTGATCGATCCATCATTTCCATTAATAATGTATAGAAATTTTTCATCACGATACACAATTTCAGATTGACCATCGCCATTAAAATCAAACAACGTACAACCGGTATAGCCTGAGGTTTCTTCATTGACATCAGACCGCCACAATAAAGTAAAGTCTTCCTTTAAAGCATATAAGTACTTACCGGATACATACGATGCATTCATTTTTCCGTCACCATCTAAATCCGCAAGATTTATTCTACCGGTTCCGTTCTTCCATCCTTCAGCATAGAAAGGTCCTGTGGGATTTGTGTTACAGTCGAACAGCTTAACACTTGCCGCAATTTTATCGATATAGGTTTTAACGCCATTGGTTGCCACATCCCAGAAAAATATGGTTGTGTTAGTACCATGACCAATCGTAGAACCTGATGCAATTACATCCAGTTTTCCGTCAAGATTATAATCGGCAACGCTGGTTGCATTAAATTCATTTCGTATGTAGTAATCGGTTGCCGCATTTGCTGCCGGACTTTTGAATAAGGTAAGCGAACCAGCATCTGCTGTGCGTGGCCCCAAATTCACTTTGTAAATAGAAAGGCCGATAACGAGGTCAAGCTTATTATCGTCATCCATATCAACGGCAACAGGGCCACCGTTTATCTTCTTCCAATCTGCTGCAGTAGATTTAACTATGCGTATTCCGGTGTGGGCATCAAAAATTTCGTCTTTTACATAAATCTCTATTTTCCCATCACTATCAAAATCGGCTACGCCATAGTTTATAGGGTCACCCCTTAGCTTTGTAGCACTGCGCCAAATAAAATTTAAGTTACAGTCGTAAGCATACAAGTAATGATCACTTCCTTCTTTTCCGTAGAAGAAAATTTCACCACACGCGTCATCATTAATATTGGCGATGGCAATTTCCCATTGTGGTTCCCACGTTACTGTTGCTTGCGCTTGTATTGTTCCATCATTACCGTTTAGAATAAAGACTCTTTTGGTATATCGATTCATGGTAATAATTTCGGGCATTCCATCGCGATTTAAATCGCCAATGGCCATACGCGAAAGGTGATTCGTAGTCTCATTTGGAGAGTCAAAATCACGCGTCATGGTAAATTTATTGGAGGGCGGAGTAGCCGGTTGGCAATCCACATCGTTACCGAGATAGAAGTCATCGCACACTATGTTGCTTGAACAGTCTGAGTCAAAGCAATCTATAAATCCATCGCCATCATCGTCTAAATAATTGTTACAGATTTCCTGCGCAAAAACGCTTGAAGAAGACAGGGTGAACCAGACGAGCAACAGTTGAAAAAACCTTTTCATAGGTATAGTTAGTTAAGCAAAAATACAATAGATGATGTTATTGTCATCCAATGGTTTGATTTTCCTTCGGTCATCCTTCGTAACCTCAAGGTGTAAGGTTTAGGTTTAGATTGCATCGTTTGTTCATCATTTGTCGATTACCTGTATTAAAGTGCCGACCAAATGAAGAAGTGTTTCATTAAAAGACATTCGTCTTTAAACTTTTTACGATCAATATTTTCCTCACCTAAGAATGGTAATACTTCCCTTGCGTGGCTTATTTTCCTCACCATCGCAACGGATAATGTATTGATAAACACCATCCGGCAACGGTTTGCCATTGCCTTTAAATGTTCCATCCCAATTCTCTATATAAGGCTTGGCTTCAAAAACCTTCACGCCCTTATCATCATAAATAGTAATACTGCACTGTGGGTATTGATCAATATCTCCAACTTTCCACAAATCATTTTGTCCATCTCCGTTAGGCGAAAAGAAATTGCTGGGCTTTAGTTTTCCAACAATGGCCTCTCCAATTACCTTTACTTCTATCGTTTCTTCATAGGTACAATTGGCATCAGAGCCGGTAACTTTATAAACAGTGGTTACTGTTGGTGATGCTATGGGGTTTGGTATTGCCGGATTTGATAAGGTAGCAACGGGTGTCCACAAATAATTATTCAATCCAGATGCACTTAATTGAGAAGTCTCACCATCGTTAATGAGATTGGGTGTTGCGCTTAGATTTAAATTAGGCTTATTAAAAACAGTCACTACTTTTGAAGCACTCAATAAACAACTGTTGGTGGCTTTTACATCTACTGAATATGTGCCTGCCTGCGTTACCACAATAGAGGGATCGGTTGAACCCGTACTCCACGCATACGAAGTGAAACTGCCCAATACTTCGAGTTTTAAATCTTGGCCTTCGCAAAAATTATATTTATTGTCCGGATTGGTAATTGCCACCGCTGGTGCAGCAGTAATAATAATGTCATGATCTATTGAGACAGGGCAACCGTTGCTGGCATACGAAACCGTTAATATTACGTTAAAGGTATTGGCCGATGAGAAGTTATGTATCGGGTTTTTATCCGTTGATGTTGGGGCATCTGCAAAATTCCATAAATAGAAAGCTGTTGCCTGCGCATCGGTTGTAGACTGATCGGTAAACTGAACGTTTTGTCCTTGGCAAGCAGTAGGCGGAGCGGTAAAATTAACCACCGGTTTTGCAACAACTGATATTTTTACAGTATTCGAATTAACCGTGGCGCATCCTACACTTGTCGGCTTGGCTTCAAAGAGATATTCTCCAGTTGTATTTGCAGAGAAAGTAGAAGTCAATCCGATGGGTGTGGTTGGCGCTGCTTTTTCAAACCATTTAAACGTAAACCCTGCAGGTGTTGGACTAGCCGAAAGTAATTTTGAATCGCCCTGACAAATTACCTCCGAGCCTGTGTACAAAACTGTAAAATCAGGAACATCATTCGCTTCCACGAGGGTTGATGTTTGTTGCGCAAGGCATGATCCTATTGTAACATCAACATAATATCGTCCGGCATTTAGTAATTGAAAATTAGGGATAGAAGCGGGTGATGCGCCCGTACCGGTATAGTTATTAGGACCTTTCCATGAATAGGTAGCGCCTACAATGGGTGTTGCATTAAGGGTTAACGCACTACCAACACATATTGGTCCGTTGTTACTTGCCACTGCTGCCGCTGCCCCTACTCCTGCCACCGTTACCTTTACTATATTTGAAATTTTAGAACACGCTCCACCTTCATTTATCGCTGTTACAGTATAATCTCCTGTAAGGGTAACATTTTGAAATGCGCTTATGCCCGTAGATATCACCACACCATCTTTTCTCCACTCGTAGGTTGTACCCCTACCTACTGTTGAATACAAAACAAAAGGAGTTCCGGTACAAATGGTGAGCGGCCCTGCTGGCGTTACTACGGGCACCATACACGTACTATTTCTAAAAACAGAAACTTTGGAGGCAGGTATGCCTAAATTGTTATCGTCAATACTGGTGAAAGCAATATCTGGTTTTCCATCGCCATCTACATCTCCTATTTTAATATGGCGATTTATAAAGGTAGTAGGGGCAATCGTTTTAGTAAACGACAAACTACCCGGTGTGCTTTTGTTATTGAGTATAGTAAGATTTTTCTTGAACGAAGAAGCCACAACAATATCGGTTTTACCATCACCATCTACATCACCAAAATCAAGACCCCATGGTCGGTCTTCTACGGCAACAGATGAGGAGGCGGCAAATGCTATTGATGTTACCGTACTTTGATTTAGAAAAATAGAAATGGCGTTGTTCAATAATTGGGTAACTGCAATATCTTTTTTGCCATCAAAATCCAGATCGCCCATGCGAATATTAATCACCGTACCTGAAATAGTTTTGGTAATAATATCTCCCAAAACAAAATTTCCAGGGGTGCTTTTATTTTGAATGATATACAAATTGCTGGATCCGGTAATAAATTGACTGGTTACAATTTCTGGTTTTCCATCACCATTCAAATCGCCAACTGCTAAACCATCCGTACTAGCGCCCGGTGTTGTTATAATAATAGGTGTTGGATTAAATGCAATAGCCGCAAGCGTGCTTTGATTCTGCAATACAATGAGGTTACTATTAAGGTTGGCATCACTAACGATTAATTCTGGCTTACCATCTAAATCCAAATCAGCAATTTCAACTCGCTTTGTCTTCTTACCCGGAAAAGAAATTTCCGTTTTGGTAAAGGTAAAGCTGCCTGGGCCAGCGCTTGTATTTTGCAAAATAAAAATACGATTTCCAATGCCTGCTTCAGAAGCCACCATGTCTGGCTTTCCATCTCCGTTAATATCACCACAGGTAATATGGAGTGATGTTGTACCTAATGCAATTTGAATTTTTCCAAAGTTAACATTGCCAACGCCCGAGCTTGTGTTTGGAATAATATCCAGAAAATTCGCGTTGTCGCTTGCAGTAGCCATGTCGATTTTTTTATCACCATCGAAGTCGCACATGCAAATCTCATAGAGACCGCTTTCGGAAGGAAAATCAAACTGACCTTGCAAACTTGCCGGATTAAAACCTTGCGGGCCTGCAAAACTTAATAGAAATGAATTATTGGAATATCCGGTAAGACCGGATGTTAAATTGGTAACGGAAACGTATTGATAGGTAGTGCCCGCGGGAAGATTTACTTCCATTAACTGGTCGCTAACAAATTGAATCACGGCTTTTGTAGCACCAAAAAAAACTGAAAGCTTGGTAGCGTCTGTTCCAAAGTTGCTGCCTTTTAAGGTAATTAACTCGGTCATGCTTCCGCTCACTTTATCTACTTCCCGTACAACCGGGCGCTGTGCCCAAGCGGTTTGCGCGATAAGTAAACTAGCAATAAAAAACGCTGCTATTTTAAATGTACTGAACGGCATATTTTTCATCTGTCGATAAATGCATTACGATCTTGCTTTGTAACCTTCTTTTAGTTTTAGGTTCAAAGTTCCATGTTCCAGGTTCAAAGAATCTTTCACTACTATTTTCGTTTTCTCAAGACTCATTACGTAAGACTCACTACTCATTACTCAATACTCACTACTATTTTGAACCCGTTACAATTAACACCCGCGCATCTTTAAGCTTAGTATAGTTCTTCAGGTTCTTTACTTCTTCATTGGCATCACTTTGCTTGATCGTTTCCAATAGGTGCACATAGTATTTCTTTTCTTTCGCGTAATAGAAAATATCAGCGTTAAACTTATCGCTTATTAATTTCTTCTTATAGGTATCGGCCTGTGAAAAATCTGCAAAAGCCCGAATTACCACATAGTATTTTTTCTTTGCCGTTTCCTCGCGATTGATGTTATCTGGATCATCTACGGTTTCTTGAAAACGCGCGGTATGACGCTCGGCAGGATTGGTGCTAAGCGTTGAGCGAAGCACCGGAATAACGCGCTTGAATTTCTTCTGATCACCCAAGCGCACACCCAAAATTATATCGTGCGTACCCGAGGAGAAGCCTGCCTCTGGTTGACTGCCCGGTTCGTATGAATAGCCCATTGTAAAACGCTGATAGGTAAAGCCAAGATTACCCGTAAATCCATACGGCAATTTGTAAGATGCCCCTAACCAGAAATTTTCTGAAAGATTAACTTTTGCCAGAATCTCAAACTGACTGTTGCCTGCTGCTGAATACTTATAGTTAAGGTATAATTCAAGTGGTGCGTTGGATTCATTTGTTTTAACCCGCGACCGCACACCACGTTTGGTTCGGCTCACAATTTTGCCCTCTACCTTTCTTCGATAATATGCCGAAACAAAAATATTATCGAACGGTGATACGGCAGTGTTTCCAAAATTACTGGAGCCGTTAAAGGCGGGTGTAAAAAGTTGTGGAAGCGAAACTCCGAAATTTAGGCCGCTAGCGGAGCGAAACAACATGCCGAAATTAGCCACAGGCTGAACGTTATTGGAAAGGTAATTTGCCAAAGCCGGATCGTTGAGATACGCGGGATCAGTTACTTTAGTAAAATCAATTCCGTTGGATATTACGCCACCTGAAAGTCCAAAGAATACCCAATTGGTTTTATTAAGCGGAATTCCATATGCGTATGAAAGTGTGATATCGGTTGTGTTTAGAATACCTCTCTTATAGGATGATACCTTTCCTCCTATACCCGATCGCGTTTCATTTAATAGCGTATTAAAACTTACGGATGATAATTGTGGTGCTCCCTCAACACCCATCCATTGTTGCCGATGGGTGAGGTAAACGTAACTAAAATCAGTAGCAGCTTCGGCAGGATTATAGAGAAAAGGATTAACGTAAAAACTATTGTATACAGGATAATTTTGGGCGTGCACGGATAGGCAGCTCATTGTTAAAATAGAGGCAAGGAAGAAGTTAAAAAAATAACGCATTCACATCCATTAATATGGGGAAAAGCAAAAAAGTCACTCAAAAAAACAGGTCGGCTACCTGCATTCACCTGGAAAAACTACCAGTTGACCTTGAGTGAACTGCATCAGCTTAAAAAGTATGTTCACAGTTGATTGCGAATATACATCGTTTTTTTGTTTCCAAAGAATCAATTCGGTGCTTACCTTAGCATATTCTTAATAAACCTGAAGAACCATTGAACTTTGTGAAAGCCTCTACTCTTGTCCTTTGCTTGCTAACGTTCTGTCCATCCTTATTATTTTCACAAACAGCAAAGGCTCCCACCGCAGAAGCAAAGACTTCTAAAATTTTAATAGGCCCTGTGGCTGGCGTCAATTATTCGTGGAGTTCGTTTGGCGACTCTGATGACCGAAGCACTTTCAATACAACACCGGTGTTTGGATTTCATGTTGGAGGACACATCGCCTTTAAGGTTCGGAAGCGATTTTTTCTACATACCTCTGTTTTGTATAGCACCAAGGGTAGAATAGTAGAAAGCAAAATTGATCCGCTCCTTCGCAGCAAGTCAACGTACAAGTACATTGATATGCCCATTGTTTATACGGTTGACTTTAAAGGAAAGATCGGAGAAAATAAAGAGTTTAAATACTTTTTGGGTATTGGGCCGAATGTTAGTTATTGGTTGGGAGGTAAAGGAAATGTTAATGCCAGTGGATTAAATGAGTTGGCATTGCCTTCGCTGGATTATAAAATTGTCTTTAAGAAAGACGAATCAACGCTTAAAGAAAATGAAATGAATGTCGCTACTCCCAATCGGTTTCAATTGGGGTTGGCAGTGACTGCAGGAATTGAATTTGAGCCGGGTAGTCTAAACCGAATTATGCTAAACGTGCGTTACGAACTTGGCCATAGTTATTTAAGCAAAACTGCCGATGGTATTTTTGCTACCGATTTTAATTATCAAGAACCGCTACAAGCACGAAACCAAGGCTTCCGAATTTCATTGGCTTACCTTATCGATTTAAAAGTTGAACAGCGCAAGAAAGGAAAGAGCACCATTAAGAAAAGCAATAAGCGTTAATTTTTTTGACTCCTTGTCTTTGATTTTTGCGTGTAAAGTAATTGTTGTAGTCTTATTCAAAATTAATCTTTCCTTGTTTTACACTCCGCTCGTGCAGGTATAGTAGCATACCATCTTTAAGACCCACTTCTGGCACAAGAATTTTGCTGGCATGTGCCCACTCCATTACCTGCACATAAATAGTACTGGCCGGTATAATAACATCAGCACGATCAGGATTCATTTGCAATTTGTAAATACGTTCCTCCATTGTAAACGTTTCAACCATCGCCCGTATTTCTTTTACCTTTTTTAACGACATTGTTTTGCCGGCTTTCATTTTACCTAACTCAAAAATTTTACTGATATTTCCTCCGGTGCCAACAGCCGTAACTTTTCCATATAATTTCTTTACGTTCTCTTTTACCCAATGCTCCATATCTTCCCACATAATAGGAGAATCATGATGCTCGAGTACACGTACTGATCCAATCTTAAAAGACCGTGTCTTCATTTTTTTTCCGTGAGCATACAAGTTTAGCTCTGTGCTACCACCGCCTACATCAATATGCAAATAGGTATCGTTCGCCAGGTAAGATGATATGGCGCGGTTAATCAATTCTGCTTCCCGATTTCCGTCAATAACCTCAATGGTAATCCCCAACTCCTCAAAAACTTCGTGCACCAATTGCGCACCGTTTTCTGATTCGCGCATCGCAGAAGTAGCACAAAACATATAATCATCTACCTCATACAATTCTAGCAAAAGTTTATAGGCCTTCATTAATTTTTTAAAAATCTGTATGCTCTTATCGCTAATGCGGTTCGTGCCAAATACATCATGCCCGAGCCGTAAAGGAAAGCGAACGTATTCCAACTTTTTGAATACAGGTGGTGTCTGCTTATTAAGCACCGTTGATATTTGTAGGCGGATGGCGTTTGAGCCAATGTCGATTGCGGCTAGTTTCAATGGCATAAATTAGGTAATGCAAAGATCATCAAATCATATCTTTTGAAGGTTAGTATTTTGATAATTTGAAGTTAATTTTAAAAACGTTTTTACTACTATGAAAAAAACACACGCCCCCCATTGGCTACTCACGCTGCTCTTTTTGATCAGTGTTCAAGGATGTTACCTTAACAATAGCATTGAACCAAGAAATTCCATTGAGCAGGGCTACAGACCTGTTTACGGCACAACCGCAGATTCTGAAATTAAATTGGTGCCTTCCCGCACTGTAAAAAATCCGGGAAAGATTTACGTGTATGGTAAATACCTATTGGTAAACGAAATCAATCAAGGCATTCACATTTTCAATAATCTTGATCCTGAAAATCCAACCGCCATTGGGTTTATCCAACTCATTGGAAATTCTGATATGGCCATACGCAACAATGTATTGTATGCCGACCACATGGGAAATATTGTTGCGCTGAACACCAACGATTTTGAAAGCATTACCAAAAAAGCTTCGTTGCCTTTGCAAAACTGGAACTTGGGTATCCCTCCTCCATCTGGTTTTTATTTTGAATGTGTGAACTCAGAAAAAGGAATTGTTATTGGCTGGAAACAAACCGAACTTAAAAACCCAAAGTGTTATGCGAATTAATAAAGTAATACATGCGCTATTGTTTTCGATGCTGCTTGTTGCCTGCTCAGAAGATGGTTCAAATAATGATAGTGGCGCAATTGGCCAAGGTGGTTCATTAACGCGATTTGCCATCAGCGAAAATTACCTTTACGTAGTCGATCTCAATGGCATTCAGGTTTTTGATACCCAGAACAATACGTTTGAAAAGGTAAATTCAGTTGCTGTTGGTAGCGGATTGGAAACCATTTTTACAAAAGGTAATTACCTCTATCTGGGTGCGCGCGATGCGATGTTTATTTACGACATCTCTATACCGCAAGCTCCCACTTTTATTTTTCGGTACTCACACATAACATCCTGCGACCCCGTTGTTGTGCAAGGTAATCGCGCATACATAACGCTCCGATCGGGTTCACGCTGTAACAGAGGTACCAATGCTTTAGAAATATTAGACATTAGCAATCCCAACAACCCTACGCTTATTGCAAATTATGCTATGACATCACCTTTTGGTTTGGGTGTTGATGGGAATTTCCTTTTCATCTGTGAAGGATCAGCGGGATTAAAAGTGTATGATATTACGGATGAACTTCAAATACAATTATTGAAAGAAGTGACTGACATTGATGCGTACGATGTTATTCCTAGAGATGGATTGTTAACCCTTACCGGAGAAGATGGTATTTTTCAATATCGATACAATAAACAAACCGGTGAGGTAAATTTAATTAGCACCATACCGGTTGATCGCGCAGAAATATAAATGATACGAGTCTTCTTTATTCTTTTAATATTTTCAGGCTCTTGTTTCGCTCAAGACTCCACACGGTTTGATAAACTCATACCCAGAACGGCATTGAAGTTTACACCGTTTACGTTAATCAATTTTTATTCTTCATTGGAATTATCGTTTGAACAGAAAATAGCGAAACGCTTTACTGCTCAAATTGGTTACGGGTACGTATTCAATTTCCGGAGGAGGGGCGATCCTGAATTTGAAAACATGCGTGGCGCAAAAGTAAAACTTGAGATTCGCTACTACCTTTTACCGAGTGAACGATACACTCTATCAAATTACATTGCCTTGGGAGTTTATAGAAATGGTGTTGACTTCGATCGTGAAACGCCCCAGCAGGAATGTTATGATCTTAGTTGCACCAATACCTTTACGCGATATTATAACTATAAGGTTCAGTATCGCGAACATGGTTTAACGTTGAAGTATGGCTTTGTAAAACACTTCAGAAAATCAATTTTTATCGACTTCAACACCGGCTGGTCATTTCGCTTTATTGACTATGATAAACCTACGCTTTCCCAAGCGTTTAATGGTTTTGGATTTGAAGAAAGCTTCATTGACTTATCGCCAAAAGAAGAAGACTGGTTTACCTTAACACCATTGGTTTGCTTACGCATTGGCTATCGTTTCCGCTAATTGTTTTGTAGTCTCATCGCGATTGATTTTCTTTGCACAACTTATCCAGAAAGACTGAGGGTTTGGGCCCAATGAAGTCTTAGCATCCTATCCTTCATTCGTTTGCAGGATGTTGTGCTAAATCCCATTCTTCTAAATCAGTTGGAAGAAAAAGATAAGTAACCCACCACTACAGGGCTCTCTGGATAATAAAAAAGAGGGCGCTATGAAAATTGAAGACATTTTAAAAGAACGTATTCTCATTCTGGATGGTGCCATGGGCACCATGATTCAACGTCATGTTCTTACCGAAGAAGATTTTCGGGGGGAACGATTCAAGAATCATACGGCACCATTAAAAGGCAATAACGATCTCCTGTCAATCACACGACCGGATATTATTAAAGACATCCACGCGCAATATTTTGCAGCCGGTGCCGATATCGCGGAGACCAATACCTTTAGCGGAACCACCATCGCGCAAGCTGATTATCATTTGGAAGATGCTGTTTATGATTTAAATTATCAGTCCGCTAAAATTGCCAAAGAAGTAGCAGATGAATTTACCAAACGCGAGCCACACAAACCGCGATTTGTGGCAGGTGCCATGGGGCCAACCAATAAAACCGCTTCGCTTTCTCCGGATGTAAATAATCCCGGCTACAGAGCCATTACATTTGATCAACTGGTTGTTGCATTTAAACAACAAGCCCAAGCGTTGATGGATGGAGGTGTGGATATATTACTTCTTGAAACCATCATCGATACCTTAAATGCAAAAGCGGCTCTGTTTGCAATACAATAATTGTTTGACGAAATCGGAAAAGAACTCCCGATCATGGTATCTGGAACAATTACAGATGCCAGCGGAAGAACATTGTCTGGCCAAACAACAGAAGCATTTTTGATTTCAGTTTCACACGTTCCATTATTGAGTATCGGATTGAATTGTGCATTGGGTGCAGAACTACTTCGTCCATACCTGCAAGTACTCGCAGAGAAAGCACCATTTTTTGTTAGCGCATATCCAAATGCAGGCTTACCAAATGAGTTTGGTCAATACGATGAAACGGCCGAACAAATGGGCTCTCAAGTCGAAGAATTTTTGAAAGATGGATTAGTAAATATTTTAGGTGGATGCTGCGGAACTACACCAGAACACATAGAGAGAATTGCGCAGTTGGCTTCGAAGTATAAACCACGATTGGTCGACAGACAACAGTCTAGAGTGGAAGAGTCGATGGTCAACTTAGTAGTAGATGGTCAATAGTCCATGGTCGATGGAAGTATGTGCATAGTTGGTAGACGTGTAAAAAACTAATAATAATTAATGGCATTTAAGTTTGAGAATTTAAAAGTTTGGCAAAAGGCTGTTACCCTTTCAGGTGATGTTGCTATTTTGACAAAGAAATTCCCAAAAGATGAACTATACATTTTATCCTCTCAGATAAGACGCGCCACTGATTCAATATCCTTAAACATCGCAGAAGGATCGACCGGTCAATCAAATGCAGAGTTCAATAAATTTCTTGGATATGCATTACGTTCAGGCATTGAAGTGGTGGCGTGTTTGCATCTTGCAAAAGGCAGGTTACTAATAGATCAAAAAGAATTTGATCTATTCTATAGTCATCTGACGGAGATAATAAAAATGATTCAAGCACTACGAAATAAACTTTAAAATCATTATAGATAAATTTTAAAATAGTCAACCAAAT
>JBBRFY010000110.1:0-14520 GCA_038241205.1 Cytophagales bacterium | reverse complement strand
GAAAAAACAGTATTCCAACTGCATCAGCAATTTATTGTTAAGCAGGTAAAAGCAGGAATGATGGTGATCGATCAGCAGGCTGCGCATGAACGAATTTTATTCGAAAAATTTTCAAATCAACTTGCGCACAAATCAGGTGAGAGTCAACAAAGTTTATTTCCGCAAGCTATTACCTTTAGCGCGTCCGATTTTGCATTGGTATTAGAAATGCAACAGGAAATTGAAGCGTTGGGTTTTAGGGTAGAGGTATTTGGAAAAAATACCTTTGCTGTAAATGGTGTGCCCGCAAATATTTTTAGCGGCCAAGAAAAAGAATTATTTGAAGGATTGATTGAACAGTTTAAGATCAATCAAAATGAGCTTTCCATACCGATGAGTGAAAACCTGGCGAGGTCGCTGGCGAAAAGAGCATCCATAAAAACCGGTCAACGTCTGGAACGGGAAGAGATGTACGCGTTGACGGGTCGTTTATTTGCGTGCAAAACGCCCAATTATTCACCCGATGGAAAACCTACATTCTTTATTTTTGAATTAAATAAAATAGAAAGCTACTTTAGATAGACTATAATAGAAATTGTACATATGCAGAGAATGTCACCATTAGTTCGAAATATTATAATGATAAACATAGTCGTGTATATCATTCAACAGTTTAAGCCGGAGGTTACCTATTTAATTTCATTGTTTGGAATCGGTTCTGAATATTTTAAGCCGTTCCAACTTTTTACCTATATGTTTGCACACGGTGGTATGTTTGCACACGGTGGGTTCTTTCATATCTTTTTTAATATGTTAATATTAGGGCAGATAGGGCCCGTGCTTGAGAACTTTTGGGATCAGAAAAAGTTTTTGATTTTCTATTTAGTAACCGGAATTGGTGCCGGAGTGTTTCATTTATTAATACAGCATTATTTCTTTCCAGGCGAAGTAAACATTCCGATGTTAGGTGCATCGGGGGCGATTTATGGAATACTAATGGCATATGGTATGATGTTTCCAAATATGGAATTGGCACTCATGTTTCCGCCTATTTCAATCAAAGCAAAATATCTAGTATGGATCATGGGCGGATTGACTTTTTTAATTAGTGGTGCAGGTGTGGCACATTTTGCTCACCTTGGCGGTATTATCTTTGCATTTATTTTGATGCGCATTTGGCGCGGTCCGGGAGGAAGCTACTTTTAATTTATGCTTGACGAATTTAAAAACGCTTTTCAGCGACATAACAACGCTCACATTCAGTTGATCATTATCAACGTGGTTGTATTTGCTGCAATGGGTGTATTAATGGTGATTAGTGAGATCGGTGGATTTCAAAGTTTTTATGAACTCATTCATCAACAATTTGCTATACCGGCTCGCATTGATAGTTTTATTGTCAAACCCTGGACGTTAATTACCTATGCGTTTGCGCATGCTGGTTTTAGGCACATCATCTTTAACATGATAGCGCTTTATTGGTTTGGTAAAATTTTCGTTGAATATCTTGGAAGTGATAAACTAATAGCGGTTTACTTCTTAGGTGCCATGGGTGGCGGATTGTTATACCTATTAGTATTTAATACGGTTCCTTATTTTTCTAATCAATCCGACAATGTAATTATTTTAATGGTGGGCGCATCTGCTGCTGTTAATGCAATTATAGTAGCGGCAGCAACACTGTTGCCTGATTACACTTTCTCTCTATTGTTAATTGGACCAATAAAAATAAAATACATTGCAGCTATAACGGTGTTCATGTCTTTTATCGGAATTGTAGATGTAAATGCCGGAGGTAATGTTGCTCACTTGGGTGGCGCACTCATGGGCTTTGTTTACATTAAACAATTGCAGTCGGGCATAAACTGGGGAGGTTGGATTACGGCAACCATCGATTGGTTCAAAAACTTATTCACTGCAAAACCAAAGGTAAAAGTTACCTATCGCAATAATGAAGCAACTTCTACAAAAAAGGCTTCAACAAAAGCGTCTATACCTCAAGATGAAATTGATACTATTCTCGATAAGATTTCTGATGGAGGCTATGAAAGTCTGACGAAAGATGAGAAGGAAAAGTTATTCAATGCGAGCAAGAAGTAGTTTGCCGTTCAAAATTCAAAGTTTCAGGTTTTTAATATTGGAAGTATCAGCAATGGACTATTGACTTTGGTCTGTTAACTTTTTTATGCTATCAACTTTGCAATCGTAAACGCAGCTGCGGCAGCAGCACCTCCAACTAATGTAACACGCAGCGTACCTATAAACAATGGCTGGCCGGTTAATTTACTTTTCACTAATCCAAATGTGATAAGACAAAAGAAGGTAATGATGGAAGAGTAAATTAATCCTTGTTCGGTAGAGTCGCTAAAGAAGTATGCACTTAGTGGAATTAATCCTCCAACAATGTAACTCACGCCAATTACCAATGCACTTTGATGTGCACGATTTTTATTAGGTCGATCTAAACCCAACTCAAAACGCATCATAAAATCAACCCACTTCTTTGGGTTTCTTGCCATTTCGCGAGCAATCGTTTCTTGCAGATGTTCACTGATTCCATACTCCGCAAAAATTTCTTTTGTCTCTTCTATTTCGATTTCATGCTTGTTTGCAATCTCATCATACTCACGTTTTTCTTCTGCATCGTAATGTTCAATCTCAGTTCGTCCGGCCAGGTAGCCACCCAATCCCATGGCAATGGAACCCGCTGCAATTTCTGCGAGACCAGCGGTAATCACAATAGCCGTTGAATCCACAACACCACTAAGTCCCGCGGCCAGTGCGAATGGAACCGTAAGGCCATCGCTCATGCCAATTACAAAATCGCGTACTTTTTCGGAAGATTGAAAGTGTTGTTCTTCAGACATGCCTTATGAGTTTTGTTTTTATTCATTGCGAAGATAATGAATGTATTGGGCTAATTCATTTTGTTCGGGCTACAAGCTTCACGCTGCAAGCTTGTGGCCTGAAGCGTGAAGCTTGTAGCGAAAGATTAAACACAATTCTATGATAACAAATATTTAAGCCCGAGCTCATTCATACATCGCGCAAAGCTCACTTCACATTCTTCCGAAAGAATGCTTCCAATGCATCTGCAATTTCAATCGGATTGGTTGAGTACGACAAGAGTCTATTCTGCTCATTGAATCTTGCCAACAGCGTGTAGTATTCACTTTCTGAAAGCTCATGTTTATCCATAATGCTTTCGCGTAATGCCTGATCGTTAATAACATCTACATACGTTCTTATGCGATCATTTTCATTAATAAACTTTGTGAGCTTTCTTTTTTCTTTTTGCCATTTGGAAAAGTAATCGATGGGTGATGAAAATCCTTGCCCCGCAGAAAAAGTAGATTTGGGAAGGGTGCGTGTACTTCGATAAATCACACTTGGCAAAATACGATTAGAAGAAATAATTACTTCATTTAACATCCTTACTTTTTCGTTCATGCGTATCAAAATATCTTCCTCTTCAAAGAACAATGGAATTTCAAGCGTATAATATCCTACAAAAGAAAGTACTAAAGTATCTGTGATCAGAGTCGGTAAAATAAAAATACCTTGATCGTTGGTGGTTGTGCCTCCCGATTTATTTTTTATCTGAACATGAATGCCAGAAAGTGATTTCAGTGAAATAGAATCGATAACAATGCCACGCGTTTTTTTTTGTGAATAACCGGACACGCCAATAAAAAGCAGAAGGAGAGTGAAGGAAAAGAAACGGAAAAGATTGTTCATTAAAAACCTCACGTCAAGATGATGATGCTTTACGATGAAACAAAACATCATTAAGTTTTATTGGCCAGCTGTCCGCACGCGGCATCAATATCTTTTCCACGACTTTTTCGAATGCGTGTAGTAATGCCTTGGCTTTCCAAAATCTCCATGTACATGTTTAAAGATTGTTCAGAAGCTTGTTGGAATTCCCCATCGTCAATCGGATTATATTCGATCAGGTTAACTTTTGAAGGAATGATTTTACAAAACTTTAACAATGCACGAGCATGTTCTTCATTGTCGTTAATACCTTTCCACACTACATATTCATAGGTAACTTTGCGCCCAGTCTTATCATACCAATACCGCAATGCATCGCCTAATTGTGTAAGCGAGTTGGTATCGTTAATCGGCATAATGGAAGAACGCGTTTTATCGATAGCAGCATGAAGCGAAACGGCAAGATTAAATTTCACATTATCATCAGCCATTTTTTCAATCATCTTCGCTACACCAACAGTGGAAACCGTAATGCGTCTCGAAGCCATGTTCAACCCTTTCTGCGAAGTAATTTTTTCAATGGCAGATACCACGTTTGCATAATTAAGCAACGGTTCGCCCATGCCCATAAACACAATGTTAGTAAGCGGTCTGTTAAAGAAAAGTTCGGCTTGTTCTTTTATAGCAACCACCTGATCATAAATTTCATCGGGCGTTAAATTGCGTTGGCGTTTGAGCCGAGCCGTTGCGCAAAATTTGCAAGCAAGACTGCAACCCACCTGCGATGACACACATGCTGTAATTCTTTTTTCAGTGGGAATCAAAACCGATTCTACCACCATACCATCAAACAAGGTCACGGCATTTTTTATGGTGCCATCAGCGCTGCGCTGCATGTGATCTACCTTAATATGGTTAAGCACAAAATGTTCTTTTAATACATCACGCAGATCATTCGAAAGATTGGTCATCTGGTCGAAGCTCTTGGCAGATTTATTCCAGAGCCATTCGTACACCTGTTGGGCACGAAAAGGCTTCTCACCGAGCTGAACAAAATACTCCTTCAGCTCTTCCTGCTTCAATTTGCGAATATCACGCTTTGAACCTGCTTCTACCATTTGGCAAAGGTAGGGAAAGAAGGTTTATATTTTTTAAAATTTAACCGCATAGAACGCTGCTGTTCGCAAAGGATTTGGTTTAATCAACAAATACAAACAATCCCCGAAAAAAGTAACAAAACACATTAAAGAATTTTCTTTGCGGTTCTTTGCAGCCTCCGCGGTTTAATTCTTAGTTTATTCTCACAAAAATTCTTGTTTCGCAGCCGCGAGATGTGTTGGAAATAATGAGTGAATCGGTTGATAATTTTTCAACGGTAAAACTTTCTATAATCGTATGCGATTTCTTATCCAGAAAATAAAGAATCTCGCCATCGTATTTATAAAAAAATGATTTAGAGTTATAGGCCTTTCGTTTGGTAATAATTTTTGTATTCTCTTCTCCCGCATTTTTTTCTTTTAAGGTCAGTACTTGGGGCGTTGCAGCCGACATACCTTTCATATCAGCAACCAATTCTTGTGTATCGGCATCATCGTCACCCATTTCATCTTCAACGCAATTGCTTTGTCTTACCAGTTGCCATTTTCCGATGATGGATTGAGCAGATGTGCCCATTGCTAAAAGGCAAATTGAAAGTACGAGAAGAGCAGTTTTCATTCCTTTGGAGTTTAAACAAATTTACTCAAAATTTAAGGAGGTTATCATACTCAGTAGTATTTTAGCGCCTTAATTGAATTTATGAAAATTGCATTTAGTATTGCTATAATCATTTTCTGCGCAGCGTGTAAACCATCTATTAAAGAAGATAGAAACTTTTTGGAAAATCTGATGCGGCAACAATCCGAAAAGTTTGATTCTATTTTGCGGAATAAAGACAAATTGGAAGTTCAAATTATATACACACAGATTGATCGCGATGAAAAAAATGTACCCACTTTCAAATCCTTTTATTTCAACGTTGATTCTACCCGATATTTTTATCCGGCTTCTACAGTAAAATTACCTATTGCTTTGCTGGCGTTAGAAAAGCTACATCGTCTTCAAATACCCAGCCTTGATATGTTTACCACGATGTTGAGCGATAGCGTTTATGCCGGGCAAATTTCAGCACTCAGAGATTCTACTTCCGAAACAGGATTACCTTCCATGGCACATTATATCAAAAAGATTTTAGTGGTAAGTGATAACGATGCGTACAATAGGTTGTATGAATTTGTGGGACAAAAGGCTTTGAATGAAAAGCTCGAACAAAAAGGATATTATATGAAAATTCTACATCGATTGGAACGCCCATTAAGTCCCGATCAAAATAGACATACGGAATCCATTCGTTTTATAAAAGACAGCGCTATCATTTATCAACAACCGATGTTGGTAAACCAGGATTCTATTTTGCCATTTTCAATAGCTTTAAAAGGTAAGGCTTACTTTAAAAATGATTCACTTATGCAAGAACCTTTTGATTTTACGTACAAGAATTTTTATCCGCTTACAACGCAACAAAAAGTATTACGCGCGTTACTGTTTCCAGAATCAGTTCCAGCCAACAATCGGTTTGACCTAACGTCTGAGCAGCGTCATTTCGTTTTAAAATACATGTCGCAGATGCCAACGGAAACATCTTATCCGGCATATAAAAACGACACTTACTATTACGATGCCTATTGCAAATTTTTTATGTATGGAGAAAGTCGTGAGAAAATCCCTTCTTCAATTCAAATTTTTAATAAGGTAGGAGATGCTTATGGATACTTGTTGGATAATGCCTATATCATCGATACCGAACACAACATAGAGTTTATGCTTACAGCTGTCATTAATACGAATACCAATGAAGTTTACAATGACGGACTTTATGAGTACCAAACGATTGGTTATCCTTTTATGCAAAACTTAGGTAAGGCGATTTATGATTATGAGGTAAAACGTCCGCGAAAAAATAGTCCCGACCTTAAGGCTTTCAAAATAGTTTATGATAAGCGCTAGTGATTATATTATTCTCATTGGGTACTCACTTCTTAAAAACTATTTTGAAAGCTCATTTTAATAATCGAAATTTTCGCACTTTAATAATTATATGGAAAAGAAGAACGCTATCATCATTACCGGAGGGTATTTGGCTACGAACAATGCGAAGACAGCCCATGGATTAATTCGCGGAACAGATCGATTTAATATTGTTGGAATCATTGACGAAAAGAGTGCGGGCAAAGATGCTGGTGAAGTATTGGATGGTAAGAAGCGAGACATACCGGTGTATACATCGATTGCAGAGTTTGCGAAATTATCAAATCAGAAAGCAACGTTTTGTATTGTAGGCGTTGCCACCAAGGGTGGGGTTATTCCCGATTCTTTACGCGCACTTTTAAAAGAGGCGTTGGAATCAAATTATAATTTAATTAACGGATTGCATGAATACATTGCCGAGATACCGGAGTTGGCAGATCTGGCAAAGCAAAAAGGTTTAGAAGTTATTGATGTGCGCAAAGCAAAGAAATTTAAAGACCTTCATTTCTGGTCGGGAAAAATTAAAGAAGCAAAATGCCCGAAGATTGCAGTGCTTGGAACAGATTGCGCATTAGGGAAGCGCACAACAACTCGTTTTTTGGTAGAGGCTATGCGCAAAGCAGGGTATAAAGCAGAAATGATTTATACCGGCCAAACCGGATGGATGCAAGGAGCGAAGCATGGTTTTGTATTCGACTCGACTTTGAACGATTTTATTTCTGGCGAAATGGAACATGCTATTGTTACTTGTTACCATGAAGAAAAACCGGATATTATTTTTATTGAAGGCCAATCTTCGCTGCGAAATCCAAGTGGGCCTGCTGGCGCGGAATGGCTAGTATCAGCAGATGCGGATGCGGTAGTGCTGCAACACAATCCTGCGCGGAAGCAATATAAAGACATGGACTATTATCCAGCTTACCTTCCGGAATTAAAAGATGAAATAGCGTTAATTAAGATGTATGGCACATCAACGGTAGCCATTACCATCAACACAGCAAAGATGACGGAGGAAGAAGCGCGTGCTGCTGCAAAAAAATATCAGGATGAATTAAACATCATTACTATTCTGCCATTAGAAGATGGGGTTGATAGTTTAGTGCCACTCTTTGAAGCGATGATTAAGAAATCAAAAGCGGATTAATCTTGGCTACAGGCTTTAAGTTTCATGCTGCAGGCTTGTGGCCTGAAGCATGTAGCTTGCGGTCATCATTGTAACACTTTAAGAATAAAAATCGATTAAAAAATTCCTAACAGAATCAACCATCCAAATCTAATGGCTAAAATTAAAGATATTACAGTATGGAGTGAAGATCTTGGCAACACAAAGCCTTACACAATCGCTTTCAAAACCATTGATGAAGTGCTTAATGCCTTTGTTGAAATTACGCTTGATACTGGCGAAACTGGAATAGGTGCTGCTAATCCAAGCGAGTATGTAGTGGGAGAGAATCTTGCACAATGTTTAGATGCATTAAAAGAAAGTAACCTCGAATTTTTAATTGGTCGTGATATTCGAGAATTGAATCAGCTCACGTATGAAGTATGGAAAAAATTTCCAAAAAATCCTTCTGCACGAGCTGCTTTGGATATTGCCTTGTATGATGTATTCACAAAATATCTGGACATACCGTTGGTTGCGTATCTCGGCCAAAAAATAAAAAAATTGCCAACCTCCAATACTATAGGTATTAAGAATGTTGAGGAAACGTTGAAGGAAGCAGAAGAATATATTAAGCAGGGATTTAAAGTTATAAAAGTAAAACTGGGCAAAGATCTTGATGAGGATGTTGAACGCATGTTTAAACTGCGTGAAAAATTTGGAAGTGGACTTGTTATTCGCATCGATGCCAATCAAGGATACACCACTGAACAGACGATTCAATTTTACGGACGTACATACGATTTGAATATTGAATTGATTGAACAGCCTCTTCCGGCAAAGTCAATTAAGGAAATGAAAAGTTTGCCAAAAGAAGTGCGTGCCGTTCTTGCAGCAGACGAATCGCTCATTACACCACAAGATGCCATTGAATTAATTAAGCCACCAAAAGCAGCAGGAATTTTCAATATAAAACTTATGAAATGTGGCGGTGTTAGCCAGGCATTAAAAATTGCCGATGTTGCGATGCATGAAGACATCGATCTTTTCTGGGGATGTAATGATGAAAGTATTGTAAGTATCACGGCTGCACTTCATGCTGCGTATGCTTGCGCGAATACAAAGTACATTGATCTTGACGGAAGTCTTGATTTAGCAAAAGATGTGGTGAAAGGTGGATTTATTTTAAAAGATGGATACATGTATTGCTCAGATAAACCTGGGCTTGGTGTGGAACGAATTTAACTTACGTACACAATTTTTTCTGACACTGTAAAGTATCAACACAGCAGAAATACATGTTTACAGAAAAATTACTTCTCGCATTGGATACGATCTCCCATGAAAAGATTCTCCTTAAGGGAGAATTTCTTTTGAAGGAAGGACAGGTAGAGAACAATATTTATTTTGTGAAGTCTGGCGCCTTGCGTGTTTTGCTGTTATCGGAGTTTGAAGAACTTACTATTCGGTTTGGGTATGAGGGTTCACTCATTACCTCTTTGTCATCGTTCATAAAAGGAACGCCTTCCGAATTTTACATGGAAGCGATTCGTAAAACTACATTGCATGTTGTTCCTAAAACTACCTTGTTAAAATTGGTGAATGAGGATGCTGAAAGTTTGAAAGAGTATATCGCCTTGCTTGAAAACCTGATTACCCAACAAATTGAAAGAGAAATTGACTTGCTCACGGTTTCACCTTCTGAAAGATTAAAGCGGGTTTTGGATAGGAGTCCAAATTTGTTTCAGGAAATTCCCTTGAAGTACATTGCTTCTTATTTAAGAATGACTCCAGAAACATTAAGCCGAATTCGAAATTCTTGATTTCAATCAATTTTAATTCAAGCTGTGCCAATCAATTTTGCATAAACAAAAACAAGTATGCAAATCGAAAACAAATTATTAATTGAAGATCTGTTAAACAGAACAGAAAGAGCAAATGTTGCTGTGCAAAAATTTAAGGAGTTGTCATTGGATCAACTTCAGTTTAAGCGAAGTGCCGAGACGTGGAGTATACTGGAATGCATTGAGCATTTAAATTTATATGGCGACTATTACCTTGTTGAAATTGAAAAACAAATTCTTGCACAAAAGGATAAGAATACGTCAACAATTTTTAAGAGTGGATTGATCGGTAATTATTTTGCTAACCTGATGTTGGTTAAGAATGGGAAATTGACAAAGATGAAATCGCCAAAAGATAAAAATCCGATTCATGCTGAAGTAACAATCACGACAATCGATCGATTTCTAAAACAACAAGAGCGATTGAAATCACTATTAGCGCAAGCGAGAAGCATCGATTTAACGAAAACTAAAACAGCCATTTCACTAACTAAATACCTTTCACTCCGACTTGGAGATACCTTTCGGTTTTTTATTTATCACATCGAACGGCATATTATGCAGGCTGAAAAAATATTAGAAAACAAGTAAAGGATATTAGAGTGGATTGAAATAAAAAATGCCGAATGATGAGTTCGACATTTTTTTATTTTAAAGCACTGTTATTTTTTTCGCACATAAATGTCGCCATTGTAATTCTTTATCGATATCTCTGGTCCTCCTCCATTTGTATCTGCATATTTCCATTCATCTATCACAACTTTATACCCGCCTGACTTGGTATCTTTTTTCTGAACAGGTCCGGAGTTTTTAATGGCCACATCAAAACCAGTTAATATTTCACCTTGTTCAGTTTTCATTTTTAAGGATGCTTTTAATGTGGCAGGGAAAGTAATATCAATATCACCGTTAAATGTTGAGTATGACATAGGTGTACTATCTGTTACCTTATCAAAAGTTGCTTTGATTTCGCCATTATAAGAAGTGGCTACTACAGAACCAGAGACGTTAAGTGCAGTGATATCACCATTGTAATTTGTTAATTCTAATTGTCCTTGAATGTTAGTGATCATCAAATCGCCATCATTGTACGTGCTCACATCAAGATCAAAGCCAGAGGGTACTTCAATCTCTAATTTTATTTTATGATTCCATGAGTTTGATTGCACCTTCACTGAATTGCTATTCTCTGAAACTTCAAGGTCAATACCTCCGCCTCCAATTCTTTTTAAACCATCTTTTGATTTTGATTGATCATCGTTATTGTTATTAACATTTGCGTTCACCTTACCCTGTGAATTTTTGTGATGACGATCATCGCCATCATTGTCTTCGTCTTCTACCGATTTATAGCGTACGAGTACATCTTTTCTGGCTGTTCCTTTTACTGTAATCGAGCCGTAATTAATGTGTGCTTTTAATTTTCCGCGCTTGGCGGGGTCGCTCAAAGGAACAACAAACTCGTTGGCAGATTGTGCCGATGCGATTGAAGAACTAATTAGCATTACTCCGAACGTGATGAGTGTAATTCCAATTATTAATATTTGCTTTTTCATAATTTCGATTTTAATAAATTTTACTTTTTTAATATTGTGTTACGTTAAAACATCAATAGTGTGTTTGATTTTATTTTTTACACCTTTTGGTGTATTCAAATCATTTAACACTTTTTCCAACTCCTTAACCGAAGACTTTTCTTGTAACGCTGCCATTAATTCGGCTAATGCGATCTGCACTAAGGGTGAATTTTGTTTTCCGATCGACCGAACAAGTTCTTCACGCACATGATTATCTCTGGTATACGGTTGCAATGCTTCGAGCGCAGCTAACCGAACATTTACATTTTCATCATTATTCAAAGTCTGTAATAAGGCCAGCGTTACCTTGCCACTCGCGCCATCCATTTCCTGCGTAAGATTAACCGCCTTCAATCGATCTGTCGCAGATTCATTTTTCAAAAGCGAAAGCATCATCATTTCCTTTAATTCAGAAACTTCTTTTGTCAGTACAGATACTTCTGTTTTTTGTGATGGCGATTGCATTACATATCCTCCAAAAAATCCAATCAATAATGCAATGGAAGCAAATGCAAGTTTTGGAAGCAGTTCTGGCCAAGAAAATAAAATAGCCCATGATGATGGTGACTTAATCGATTTTTTTTCCTGCGCCAGCATTTGATAGAACCGATTATCTAACTCAACGCTTGGTAACGGACTTTCGATTTTGAGTATTTGCGCATCGAGCAAAGTCAAATCGTTTAGATCTGTTAATTCAATCTCGCCCACTTCAATTAATTGTTCAATCGTCTTTAGCTCAGAATCACTCGTCTGTGCCGCATTGTACTTTGTAATCAATTCGTTAGTCATTTCCTTTTTCATATCACATTCTTTTTTCTAACTGCATGTAAACCGCTCGTAAATCTTGCAAGGCACGAAAGACTTTTACTTTTACTGTCCCTTCTGTGCAGCCTAAAATTTCACCAATCTCTTTGTATTTTTTCTCCTGATATTTACTTAGCAATAAAATCTCGCGTTTGTCTCCTGCTAGTCTATCCATGGCCATGGATAGAAGCTGCATTTCTTCATCTTGTTGCATTTCAGTGAACTTGTTATCATCATGTCCTAACCGATCTTGCCACAAATCAAGTGAGTCGTTTGCTTTCGATTTGTTCTTTCGAAAATGATCGTGATTCACATTGCGCGCTATGTGAAACATCCATGTTCTGAAATTGCCTTCTCCGCGAAAGAGGTAACGATATTTCAAAATCCGAATGAAGGTATTCTGAACGAGGTCTTCGCTTAAATCGCCATCTCTGTTCAGTGCATAAAAGAAACCATACAACGGTTTCTTGTACCGCTCGAACAGCAGGCCAAGCCGATCAAGGTCGCCCTCTTTTACCTTAAGCATTAAGGCATTATCACTAATTGCTTCCAAATCTGGTTTTGACGTTTTCAAATAGGGTAACTAAGGGTTTATCGAATGGTTACCGATATGGGCGAAAGAAATTTATTTATTTATTTCTGTAATCATAGACTTTAATTCACAATGTAATCGTTCCCTATTCAGTAACAGAAAGGATATGCTGCATTAAACAGCTAATCTGACGCAAAGAAATAATGTGCCGTTATTTTATTTTGTAGATTGACCCAGACAAATTTTGGAGATGAAAAAATTAATGATTCTTTTCTATTGCATCCCTGCCATGATGATGGGTTGCAATAACAAAAAAAAGTTAGTGTGGTCTGATGAATTTGAATATGCTGGTGCACCTGATTCTGCGAAATGGAATTATGATTTGGGTGATGGGTGCCCTGATGTTTGCGGCTGGGGAAATAATGAATTAGAATATTATACTGATGATTTTAAAAATGTGCATGTTGAAAACGGCATGCTCATTATTGAAGCGCATAAGGATTCTATGGGTGGAAAAGCCTACACGTCTAGTCGCATTACCTCTAAGAGAAAAGGCGATTGGCTTTATGGGCGAATTGAAATAAAAGCGAAACTTCCAAAAGGTAAAGGAACATGGCCTGCCATCTGGATGCTTTCTACTGATTGGAAATATGGCGGATGGCCTGCGAGTGGAGAGATTGATATAATGGAACATGTTGGTTACGATGCGGGGGTGATACATGGAACGATTCACACCGAATCATACAACCATGTGAAGCAAACACAGAAGGAAGGTAAAATTACGATAGGCGATGCTCAAGAAACATTTCATGTTTATGCAATCGACTGGTCGGAAAATAAAATGGATTTTTACGTAGATGATAAACTATATCATTCTGTTGATCGTATACCCACTGATGATTTTAATGGATGGCCATTTGATCAGCGCTTCCATTTAATATTAAATGTTGCTGTTGGCGGAAACTGGGGAGGCAAAGAAGGTGTGGATGAAAGTATATGGCCTCAACGAATGGAAGTTGATTATGTGCGGGTGTATCAATAATGAATAAAGAAATGAAAATGAATTTTGTTACCAGAACGCTAATTATTCTTGTCATACTAATTATAAATGTTAGTTGCGACCAGATTTCCAAAAGTATTGTGAGAAACACCATTGAATATAATGAGAGAATTGGTTTGGTGAACGATTACGTAACGCTTACTAAAGTTGAAAACGTAGGAGCATTTTTAAGTTTGGGAAATTCGCTGCCCAATATTTCGCGCATAATTTTGCTGATCATTCTTCCTGTATTGGCAATGGCATTCGGATTGTATTTTTTATTGACACGAACAACTATGTCCAAAGCAACTTTGATTGGACTTAGCTTTGTGCTCGGTGGAGGAATAGGGAATATGTACGATCGTATTACCTACGGCTCTGTAACCGATTTTCTTCATATCGATTTTGTTATTTTTCAAACGGGTGTTTTTAATATGGCAGATGTTTCCATTATGATTGGTATGTTTTTGATTTTAATACAATCGTTCACCAAAGAATTAAACGGAACGGTAAGAGCATAAGACTGACGTTATGGTGAGCATGGAAGCGTTTACAAAACTTGTACTTTCTTTCCCCGAAGTAACGGAAGCGCCTCATTTCGAAAAAAAATCCTTTCGGGTAAATAAAAAAATATTCGTTACGCTTGATGTCGTAGAAAATCAAGCCTGTATTCCGTTATCTGAAATTGATCAAAATGTTTTTTCGTCTTTCTATAAATCTGTTTTCTTTCCGGTGCCGAATAAATGGGGCAAGTTGGGCTGGACGAATATTAATCTGAAGAAAGTTAAAAAATCGATGCTGGTTGATGCGCTTACCACTTCGTATTGTAAAGTGGCGCCAAAAAAACTTTCTGAGTTGGT
>JBBRFY010000109.1:0-14609 GCA_038241205.1 Cytophagales bacterium | reverse complement strand
AGCATGGCCAGAATATCTTCTGCCGCTTCACGCTGTTTGTAGATGTGATAATCTTCGCGTGCAAAAACAGGATAACGACCTAATTTTTGTTCGCGATCAACGAAGTTAAAACCACACAAAAACAACTTGCTATCTGCATGTTGAATTCTGAAGAGCGGCATTTGAGGATATTGTTGCATCCATTCAACAAGTTCTTCGCGCGTACCTTGAATAATCTCAGTAAGCTTAAAGATGTGCATCAATTCTCCTTGATTGGGTTTATCCAACAAGCGAAGATCGAAGTTGTGAACGTAGGCCGATAACCCTACGCAGCCGCACAATACCATAAGTGGATTTTGTGCATCGCCATGTAATCGAACATCGAGATTTTTTGCATTAAAAAATGCCTGAAGTCTGCGATTTCTTTTGGTGATTGTGTTGGTTAGGTCAGGCCTAACCGGATTTTTAAATTTTAATTGCATAACATTTAACCATTTAAAGTGAGATAAGGTGGGCTCCTTACAGAAACAAAAATATAAAATTATTCGAAGTTCAAACGTTTATTCTAATTAATCAAAACGAATGGCTTTTATCGGGTTTATTCGGGATATCACTGTGGTGGGAACAAGAAGCACCAAGGCAATAACCAGAAAAGCCAATAGGTTGAGCAAGGCTACAATTTCCCAATGCCAGCTAATGGGTACCACATCCATATAATAATCATGAGGATTGAGCCTCACCATTTTAAACTTATATTGAAGATAGCTCAGCCCCAAACCAAGGGCATTGCCAAACGCAAGACCTTTCAAAATCAAACTCATGCCATTGTAAACAAAAACTGATCGTATAAGTTTATTGCCCGCGCCCAGCGCTTTTAACATACCAATCATTTGCGTGCGTTCCATCACTAAAATCAGAACAATGGAAATCATATTGACGCACACCACCACCAGAATAATAATTAGAATAATATTAACCTGCCGGCTAATTAAACCCAACCATTCAAAAACCTGACTATACTTATCGCTCACACGCTCTACATTTAAATCGTAGTCCATTGCTTCCTGAATGGCGTAGCCTGTGTCATCAAGTCGATTGAGATCGCGAACAAATACCTCTACCCCACCGGCTAATGAATCAGACCAATCGTTTAGCTTCTGAATCAACCGAATGTCACCTATAATTATTTTGCTATCGAAATATTCTGAAAGATCGGTTTCATAAATTCCCGTTACCAATACCTTTCGCGATCGCGGTGGGTTTTGAAAAAAATGAACAACAATCTGATCGTTTACTTTTGCTTTCAGTTTGTTTGCAATGTCTTTGCTAATCACTACCTGATTGGCATAGCCGGAATCGGGTAACGTAATAAATTCTCCATCAATAATATTCTTACTAAAAGCATTTGCATCGAAACTTTTCCCAATACCTTTTACCACCACACCCAACACTTCGTCATCTGCTTTCACAAGCCCTGCCTTGTGTGCGTATTCCTGAAGATGTTTTACGTTTGGATATTTCTCCGGATGAATAAAAGCATCGGTATAATAATTCATAGCTTCCTCTTCTGCCGAATTAAGCATGGAGTGTTTGGTGATGATGAGATGCCCGTTAAAATTATAGATTTTGTTTTTGATGGTTTCCTGAAACCCTTTCAATATTAAAAATGAAACAATGGCGGCACCCAAACCAATACCAATGCTGGCAATAGCAATTTTATGAATGGTAGAAGCGAAGCCCTGCTTCTGCTCCTCGCTTATTCTTTTAGATATGAAATACGAAAGGTTCAAACTTATGAGTAACTTTTCAGCGTGATCGTTGATGCACGCAAAATAGAACTTACCTAGTCCATAATCAACACCGATTTTTTTAATGACTATGAAGATAAAATTAATATATCTACTGCTGCTAAATTGTACCCTGTGCAGTTCGCTCATTACGCCAACCGATATTCCTTCCGATTCAATATCGATATCAACAACACCTGAGCAATCAACCCGAGCATTACCTATCCTTGGTGCCGATCAACTTGAAATACTTCTGCCAAAGCTGAAAGATAAACGTGTTGCCCTTGTGGTGAATCATACTTCGCTGGTGGGCAAAACACATTTGGCTGATACGTTAAAAAGTCGTGGTGTTAACATCGTAAAAATATTCGGACCTGAGCATGGCTTTCGCGGAAATGCTGCCGATGGTGAACATGTGAACGATAGTATCGATTTTAAAACCGGGATACCCGTTGTATCGCTTTATGGAAAAAACCGAAAACCGACTGCCAAACAATTTTCAAATATTGATATTATCATCTTCGATATTCAGGATGTAGGAACTCGATTTTATACCTACATCGGCACCATGCATTATGTAATGGAAACGTGTGCCGAAACCAACAAAAAATTAATTATACTCGATCGGCCCAATCCAAATGCTTTTGTAGATGGCCCTATGAATGAAAAACCGTTGCAATCATTTGTTGCCATGCATGCCATACCCGTTGCTCATGGTCTAACGGTTGGCGAACTTGCTAAAATGATTAATGGTGAAGGGTGGTTACTCAACAAGGTAAAATGCGAAGTAGAGATTATCACACTAAAAAATTGGCAACACTCAGATGAATACATTTTACCTGTAAAGCCATCGCCTAATCTTCCCAATCAACAAGCTATAAAGTTGTATCCTTCTATTTGTTTTTTTGAAGGAACAGTAATAAGCCTCGGCCGAGGCACACCTTTTCCATTTCAAGTATTGGGCAATCCGGAATTAAAAAATATGAGCTTTCAGTTTACGCCTGTTACCATTAAAGGCGTTGCTAACAATCCACCACATGAAAACAAAGTTTGTTATGGAGTTGATCTACGAAATGTTGCTACCGAGCGAAAGATAGATTTGAAATATTTGTTTATGCTCTACAACGCTTATCCTGATAAAGAAAAATTCTTTCTCCCTTATTTTGATATTCTGGCCGGCAACACCACATTAAAACAACAAATTAAAGACGGACTTACTGAAGAACAAATTCGGAAGAGTTGGAAAAAAGATTTGATTGAATATAATGAGATGCGGAAGGAGTATTTGTTGTACCCTTGAGCGTTAAAGGTTTGAAGTTTGAGGTCTCAGGTTGGACACTGCAAATCTTCGAACATCAAACTTCAAACGTTGAATAACGATGACTAAAACAGAAAAAGTAAGCGATATCATTTCTATCCTCGAAAACTATTTTCCGGATCCCGAAATTCCGCTCCATCATAAAGATGCTTACACCTTACTGATTTCTGTTTTACTTTCTGCTCAATGCACAGATGAGCGTGTGAATAAAATTACTCCACTGCTTTTTAAACAAGCAGACAATCCATACGACATGGTGAAGATGAGCGCGGAAGTAATTCGCGAGATCATAAAACCCTGCGGATTATCACCGATGAAATCGAAAGGTATTTATGGCTTGTCGAAAATATTGATTGAGAAATATAATGGTGAAGTGCCCAATACCTTTGAAGCATTAGAAGAACTTCCTGCTGTGGGTCACAAAACTGCTTCCGTTGTAATGACACAATGGTTTGGCGTTCCGGCTTTTCCTGTTGACACGCACATTCATCGCCTGGCGTATCGCTGGGGATTAACAACAGGAAAAAATGTAGTGCAAACAGAGAACGATTTAAAGCGATTAATTCCGATTGAGAAATGGAATAAGGCACATCTTCAAATTATTTATTTCGGCAGAAAATATTGCCCTGCACGTGGCCATGTTTGGACGGATTGCCCGATTTGCAAAAAGTATTTGCGGAAAGAATTGATAGAATAAATCCGACAAGCAATTTAAAATATTTGCTAACTAAAGTTCAGACTTATTTATGCCGCCCTGCTTGAGAATTAAGAAAAAAGTGCCCTTGGGAATATCTCTATTGTGCATGGGTACAACCACTCTCTTTGTTCCATCCTGATGAATGTAAATTTGATGGCTACCTTTCGTTCGATCAAGAATAAATCCTTTCTTTTGAAGAAGTTTAACAATCTCTTTTGCGGTATAAGAAGGTGTCTTGGTCAAGCGGGAACGGAAACCGAATATTCAAACGTATTTTCTTCATTGGGAATTGGTTCGCCATGGGCAGTAAGACTTTCTACATATAATTCGATCGCCTCTTTGACATTAACGATAGCTTCATCCATTGTCTCACCATACGTTATACATCCAGGTAACATGGGCACGAATGCTGTAAAACCTCCTTCAGGTTCTTTATTTAATAAAACACGATAGGTATTCTGGCTCATAAATTAAAGTTAGTATTATTAGTCTTTGCGGCAAAATATAAACATTCAATTCAGGATTTTAGATATTTGCCGTGTTATGAATAAACTTCGCATCATCTTTATGGGCACACCCGAGTTCGCTGTGCCCAGCTTGGAAATATTAGTTGAATATAAATTCAATGTAGTGGCGGTAATAACTGCGCCTGATAAACCTCAGGGTCGCGGACAAAAAATTACCTATTCACCAGTAAAAGAATCAGCATTGAAGCATAACATACCTGTGCTTCAACCAACCAATCTGAAGTCTCCAGAATTTTTAGAAGAACTTAAAAGTTATAATGCAAACTTGCAAGTCGTAGTAGCCTTCCGCATGTTGCCTGAATTAGTTTGGGCTATGCCAACATTGGGAACATTCAATCTTCACGCTTCCCTCCTTCCTCAATATCGCGGTGCTGCGCCAATTAATTGGGCCATAATCAACGGAGAAAAACAAACAGGCGCAACTACTTTTTTTCTAAAGCATGAAATCGATACGGGTAGCATTATCTTTCAAGAAAAAGAAAACATTGGCGACAATGATACTGTTGGCGAACTCTATGAACGGTTGATGGTAAAAGGTGCACAGCTTGTTTTGCGAACAGTGCAATCTATTGAACAAGGTAATTATCCCGCTATACCTCAGACTGAAAGCATTGAAATAAAACACGCACCAAAAATTTTTAAAGAAACATGTCAGATCAATTGGAATCAATCGAGTGAACAGATTCGGAATTTTGTTCGTGGTTTAAATCCGTACCCAACGGCTTGGTGTGGATTGAATGGAAAGACCTATAAAATTCATACGGTATCCATCTCAAAAGATATTGCAGATCAAAAAGAAATTGGCAGTCTCCATACAGATAATAAAAATTACCTTTTGGTTCGAACGTATGATGGCTGGATTTCCATTGACGAATTACAGCCTGAAGGAAAAAGACGAATGGACGTTAAGGAGTTTTTTAGAGGAAATAGAATCTAGCGATCCGTTGGTCGTTAATTGTTATCCGTTAATCGTGCGATGAGCAAATAAATAATTCATCGAATGAGGTTCGGAGTAGTGTGTAATTTTGCAGACATCGAAGTTCCGCTGGAGCTGAGTAAACTACTTCGAAGTTTTCGATTAAAAATTAAGACGTTTATATATTCCAAACAAAATCAATTTGCCAATGACCAACAAAGCCTTCCAAAAAGCTGAAATTTATTTGCACATTTGCACATTGCACAATTGAACCAATTGAATGATTATCTCTCTCATTGCAGCCCGCACACAAAACAACGTAATCGGAAAAAATAACGACCTTCCGTGGCACTTGCCCGATGACATGAAATACTTCATGGAAACTACCAAAGGTCACCACGCCATTATGGGTCGGAAAAATTACGATTCGATTCCTGAAAAGTTTAAACCGCTTCCAAACCGAACCAACATTGTGATTACACGCCAGGCTCAATTCCGCGCGCCTGGATGTATTGTGGTGAACGATCTTGAAAAAGGTTTAAGCATTGGAAGTAACAATGGCGAAACAGAGACTTTTATAATTGGTGGTGCCGAAATCTATACTCTCGGTTTTGAGTTTGCGAACAAACTTTATTTAACAGAAATCAACACCACGCTGGATGGCGATACCTATTTCCCCGACTTTGATAAAAAGAAGTGGAAAGAAATATCGCGCGTTCACCACGGCAAGGACGAGCGCCACAAATTTGATTTTGATTTTGTAGTCTATCAGAAATAATAATTGATTCTAATACAAATATGTCAACGCTTGCAAACAAAGTAATCTGGATTACCGGTGCATCTTCCGGAATAGGAGAAGCCATTACTTACGAACTGGCGCGCAAAGGTGCAAAGCTTATTCTTTCAGCACGAAGAAAAGAAGAACTCGAGCGCGTTAAAGGAAATTGTGCAGCATTAGCACAACCCAACATTCGCGTTTTGGCGCTTGACCTTTCTGAAGCCAATACTTTACAGTTGTCAACTGAAGCGGCCATTCAAATCTTTGGTCACGTTGATGTGCTGATTAATAATGGAGGAATTGGTCAACGTTCATTGGCGAAAGAGACATCTATGGATGTGGATCGTAAGATAATGGAGGTGGATTTTTTCGGAACCATTGCATTGACAAAAGCACTGATACCTCACTTCCTCCAGCGCAAAGAAGGGCACTTTGTTACTATCAGTAGCATCTCTGGAATTATAGGAACACCTTATCGCACCGCTTATGCTGCGGCCAAACATGCGCTACAAGGTTTCTTCAATTCACTTCGTGCAGAGATGTGGAAAGAGAGTCCTGAAATTTATGTTACCATGATCTGTCCGGGATGGACCAACACCAATATTAGCATCACAGCATTAAAAGGCGATGGCTCTTCTCAAGGTAAAAAGGATGAGACTCATGAACATGGACTCACACCAACTTTTGTAGCGCAGAAAATTGTGAAAGCAATCGAAAACCAAAGTCGTGAGATTTATATTGGCGGATGGAAAGAAGTTACTGCCGCATATTTACAACGGTACCTACCTGCTGTCTTCGCAAAGATTATTCGTAAGGCAAAAGTTAAATAGAAATCTCAATTCGATTCCAAAATCTTAAACAGCTCATCCAAATTCGGTGTGATGATAATTTCTGTTCTGCGATTTTTCTGTTTATTCTGTGGCGTATCGTTTGCCGCCAAGGGCATGGATTCTCCACGACCGGATGCTGTAATCTGCTTATCAGAAACGCCAGCTTTGGTTAAAATCTTTGTGATGGATGTTGCGCGCATTACACTAAGATCCCAGTTGTCGCTCATGTACTGCGATTTCTTGGAGATCGGCACATTGTCTGTATGGCCTTCTACCATAATGTTGATGTCTTTCTGATCTTTAATTGCTTTGGCCAATTGTTGTAATGCAGCAACACCTTTGCTGTCCACATCAATACTTCCAGAACCAAATAACAATTGTTCTGCAAGTGAAACATATACTTTTCCGTTCTTCACTTTTACAGTGATGTCATTTTCCTTAAAGTTCAAAAGCGCATTGCTGATTTTATTTTTCAGATCTTGAACCGCTTTATCTTTGTTTGCCATTATATGCTCAAGCTCTCTCACTTTTCTTTCGCGCTCCACTAAACTGGTACTCAATGAATCATTTAGCTTTCTGGTGTTATCAAGATTTTGCTGAATGGCCAGAAGTTGTTCTTGTTGCTGCGCCATATCGCGGTTTTGTTTGCCGCTGCTGCTCAACAAATTTTTATAATAGGTACCTAGCTGGTTGTGCTCTTTTTCTAAAGTAGCAAGTTTTGCAACGGTGGCGCGCGATTGCAATCCGAGGTTTGTAGTATCGTCTTTTAATTTGTTTATTTTTTCGTCCAGGTCTTTAAGATCGAGATTCGCTTTATCTAATGCTGATGTGCGATCCAAAAGATCTGCCTGCGCGCTTACCTTCTGCGCCAATAGCGCATCGTATTTTTTCTTGGAAACAATACAGGATGATAAAAGGGATGACGAAACTAAAATTAAAAGAAGGATGCGATTCATAGCGTAAAAAATTTGAGCAAATATCTAAAAATAAAATCAATTAATACCGTAGCGAAAATGTTAAAAGTTCCCAGTTTCCAGTCACCGGCAGCTGGAAACTGGCAACCTGGGACTGGCAACCGATACCGTAGGAATTTTAACACGGATAAATTATTTTGAATCTTAGTCTACGTTATCTTGAAAGTTTATCTTACAGACAATCATACATCACGATTACCTTAATCTCTAACGCAACAAATTTATGGAAGGCATGTTAAAACCCGGAAGCTTAAAAGACAGAACGATTATCATTACCGGTGGCGGCACCGGGCTTGGCCGATCGATGGGTGAATATTTTTTGGAGCTTGGTGCGAACCTCGTAATTACGAGTCGCAAGATGGAGGTGTTGGAAAAATCGGCCGAAGAAATGATGAAGAAGAAAGGCGGTAAGGTATTGGCCGTTGCCTGCGATGTGCGGAAGTATAATGAAATTGAAAATGTAATTCGTGAAGCTGAGAATACTTTCGGACAAATTCATGGAATCTTAAATAATGCTGCTGGTAATTTTATTAGCCCAACCGAAAGACTTTCACATCGCGCGTTCGATATTATTGTTGATATTGTTTTGAAAGGAACCTATTACACAACACTTGCCGCTGGAAAAAACTGGATCGCAAAAAAACAGCCCGGAACATTTCTAAATATTGTAACCACCTATGCGTGGACAGGCTCAGGATATGTTGTTCCATCAGCGTGTAGCAAAGCCGGTGTATTAGCGTTAACACGATCGCTTGCTGTAGAGTGGGCGAAATATAAAATCAGAAGCAATGCCATTGCACCCGGACCGTTTCCAACAGAAGGTGCATGGAGTAGACTTCTTCCAGGTGAGTTGGTAAAGAAATTTGATCCGGCTGAACGTATACCTTTAAAGCGCGTTGGCGAACATCAGGAGTTAGCAAACCTTGCTGCCTACCTTATGTCAGATTACTCAGCTTACGTAAATGGAGAAGTTATTACAATTGATGGTGGCGAATGGCTGCGCAACGGTGGCGAGTTTAGTCATCTGGAAGCGATACCGGAAGAAACGTGGGATTTGCTGGAGAAGACGCGAGGTAAATAATTTTTTCAACCGCGGAGGGCGCAGAGGAACGCAGAGATTTTATTGAATCCTAAAACCAACTGCACACGCCTGAATTATCTAACGACTAATGTCTAAAGACTAAATACTAACGACTAGCTACCCGTATGAAAAAAATCATCAAACTTCTCTTACTCTTCATCGCTTCTATAATTCTTGTAGTATTAATCTATGTTGCTGCAACTTTTCCAACCGTTATGGCAGGCATGGTTTCTAAAACAGTTTGCTCTTGCGTATATGTAACGGGGCGAACAGTAGAGAGTGTGAAAGACAAAGAACTTCAGGTTTTCCCAGGGCTTTCTAGTGCCGGCATTGAAATGAATACTGTTGACTCGACCGTTGTGGCCACTATACTCTGGATAAAAAGTAAAGCAATCTATCGAAAGGGTTTGGGGTGCACGTTACTGGCTGAACGATCAGAAGAAACAGTACGAAATCAACAATTCAATTTAGCTGCTGCTCCAACTGTAAATCAAGATTCCGTGGCATGGCCGAATGGAAATCTAAAATCTGATTCGATTTTTGCGAATGTAAATCATGAAGCAATTAACAACGCACTTACTGATGCTTTCATGGATGTTGACCCAACTAAACCGGCAAACACACACAGCATTATTGTTTTATATAACGGACAAATTGTGGGTGAAAAATATGCTGAAGGCTTCGATCGCAATTCAAAAATGATGGGTTGGTCTATGACGAAAAGTATAACCAATGCACTCGTTGGAATTTTGGTGAACGATGGAAAATTAAAAATAGAAGACCCTGCCCCGGTAAGCGAATGGAAAGATGATGATCGTAAGAATATTACCTTAAACAATTTACTTCAAATGAGCAGCGGCTTAAGCTGGTCAGAATCATACTACGTTCCCTCGTCTGATTTTCATAACATGTTTATTAGAAGCGATGACAAAGGCGCGTATGCCGCAAATCGAAAATTGAAGTTTGCACCCAACACGGTATTTGAATATTCAAGTGGCACAACCAACTTGCTATCTAGAATGATTAGACAACAAGTAGGTGACGAAATGTATTACGCGTTTCCGTATGAAAAATTATTTTACAAAATCGGAATGAACAATATCATTCTCGAACCCGATGTATCAGGAACATTTGTAGGATCATCGTATAGCTACGCTACTGCGAGAGACTGGGCGCGATTTGGTTTGTTATACCTTAATGATGGTGTGTGGAATAACGAACGCATTCTTCCGGAAGGTTGGGTAAAATACACAACTACAACAAACACAACATCAGACATTGGTGAGTATGGTGCACAATGGTGGCTGAACGTTGGTGTGAAAAATAATTCTTCTATTCGAAAATATCCTAAACTCCCAACCGATGCGTATTGGGCAGATGGATTTGAAGAACAATATGTAATGGTAATACCTTCTAAAAAATTAGTGATTGTACGACTCGGAGTTTCACATCATGGTTTTAATATTACTAAAATTGCTTCGGCAATCATCGAGGCAATTCCTCAATAAAGTTTACTTCATTTTCTATAGCGTTTGGAAATTGAACTTAACTTCAAAACAGTTCCAACCTTAGCAACGTTTGAGGTGTCAAACCGAACAACCTCTAAACGCTTCACCAATGAAAAATCAAAACTCCCTTCGCTGTCTACTTACTTTAATAGGTGTTTGTCTGTTGCTCAGTAATTGTTCTGATAAATGCGTTGTTACCAATACCTACATGTACTACGAACCAGTCTACGCAACCTCTGCAGAGATTAAGGCAGCGGTGAGTTTGAAGGCGCCTCAGCCGATTTCCAGTGCAGGAAAAATATACTTTAAAGATGATATCGTATTTATTAATGAAATCAGTGAAGGTATTCATATCATTGACAACCATGATCCATCTCACCCGGCTCCGTTAGGTTTTTTAAATATTCCTGGAAATTTTGATTTGTCCATCATCGACAATGTATTGTATGCAGACAGCTTTGTTGATCTTGTTGCTTTTGATATTTCCAATCTGAACGACATTAAAGAAATAAACAGGGTTGAGGGTCTTTTCAATCACTACAATCCAATGGGGATGGTGTCTTTCACCACCACGGAAAATGTATTTATAGTAGACTGGAAAATTAAAGGACAAGTAAGTGTTGAGGAAAATGATTGTAGCCATCAATTACAACCTTGGGGTGGAATATATTATGAAGATGGTATTGCATTCACAACGTATGCGGCACAAGCGTTCAGTGCAAAATCAGCCATCACTCCTTCTGGCACAACGGGCATAGGTGGATCGATGGCGCGGTTTACGATCGTTAATAGTTTCTTATACGCCATTGATGAGTACAACCTGGATGTTGTAGATGTAACAACACCATCTAATCCAAAATCAAAAGGCGAAATAGTTTTAGGATGGGAACCCGAAACTCTATTTCCACATAATGGAAGTCTTTTTGTTGGTACTCGAACAGGGATGCAAATATTTGATCTGGCTACACCCGAGAACCCAAAACTCCTGAGTACATTTTCACATGTATTAAGTTGTGATCCGGTTGTTGTAGAAGGTGATTATGCATACGTTACATTGTTTACCGGCAACATGTGCAACCAAGGTAATAACGAACTTCAGGTAATCAACATTAAAGATTTAACCAATCCTACCTTAGTCAAAAAATATCCGATGACGAATCCTCATGGCTTGGGTATCGACAATGGAACATTATTTATTTGCGATGGTACTGATGGCTTAAAAGTTTACGATGCATCGGATGTCAATACAATTCAAGACAATCAGTTGGCGCACTATAAAAACATCAATGCGCTAGATATTATTCCATTTAATAATGTTGCAATGATGATTAGCACAGATGGTTTGTATCAATACGATTATTCTGATTTAAAAGACATCAAACTGCTTAGTAAAATAGCCATCGTTCAACAATGAGAGTTCGTTTTTCAATTTCATCCATTGTTCTGCTCATTGCTGCAACAGCAATACAGGCGCAAAATTTTGATGCTGATTCTGTGTACTATACTCCTATACCCGTGGCCGTAAAAAAGGAAGACCACAGAATAAAAGTATTTAGGGATTCCCTTCCAAATGATAAACCCTATGGTTACTTTTTTAATCTACAGGTAGGTCCTCTTATTGGTTGCAGTGATTGCAGTAAAGGAAAAGAAATTACTTTTACCGCATCCACAATTCATGGCATCACCATTGGAAAGAAATTAAGAACGGGACTTGGTATTGGATTGGATTCGTATACTGAATGGCATACCATGCCCATCTTTGGTAGTGTAAGTTGGGATGTATTCGGCACAAAAAATACAAACGCAATATTTCTTCAATTCAATTATGGATGGTCGAAGCCATGGCGCAATAAATCTCGTGAACAATACGAATACGGCTTTAAAGATGTTGATGGCGGGCGAATGGTGAACACTCAAATTGGTTATCGAATAAAGTATCATGATGTTCGTATCGCACTTTCGGTTGGCACAAAGTATCAGCGCGTTTCTGCGAATTACGAATATCCAAATTACTACTACATACAACAAGGCGCTAATCAAGGAGCAAGTAACACCAGAGTAATCCAACATAGTATGAATCGCCTCCAGTTCGCACTAACCGTTGGATGGAAGTAACCCTAATTTATTAATTTAAACACACTCGGCATTCCTTTAGGGTTGACGAGTTTTTTTTTGTCAATTCAAAGATAATAAATGCTTAGACTTGCGGTCAACAAAGCATCAGATGAATAATCTTCAATCGGTATTGATCAAGCAACTTGCCCTTCGCGAATCAGAAGGTACTAGGAGGTATTTAAAATCGGATCAACGCAACAGTATTGATTTTACTTCGAACGATTATCTTGGACTTGCACGTTCACCCGAACTCCTTCAAAGCATTGAACAAAAATTAAAAGACATTGAATTCAAATCCAATGGATCAACTGGCTCGCGATTGCTTTCAGGTAATTCCGACTACGCAGAACAGATTGAAAAAAAGTTAGCCGGTATATTTAATAGTGAAGCCACCCTTCTTTTTAACTCTGGTTACACCGCCAATCTTGGAGTGCTTTCTTCATTACTTCAACGCGGTGATACCATTCTTTACGATGAACGCGCGCATGCATGCATGAAAGATGGCGCAAGATTAAGTTTGGCCAAGCGATTTAACTTTCGTCATAATGATTTGAACGATCTCGAATCAAAACTAAAATTAGCAACAGGTAATATTTTTATAGCCGTTGAGTCTATCTACTCAATGGATGGTGATGTCTGCCCTTTAAAAAATTTAATATCACTCGCAGAAAAGTACAACGCTTCCATCATTTTAGATGAAGCGCACAGTACTGGTGTTTTTGGAAATAGTGGAGCAGGACTTGCGGCATCGCTCGGACTCGAAGATAAAATAGGTATCCGTATTTATACTTTCGGAAAAGGTATGGGCATTCACGGAGCGTGTGTTGCTGGATCTTCTGCGTTGAGAGATTACCTTATCAATTTTGCAAGACCGTTTATTTATACAACAGCTCCTCCTCCCCATAGTCTCGTTTCGATTGAATGTGCATTTGATTTTGTAGATCAAAATATAGGTTTACAACAATTGTTACATAAAAAGATCGATCATTTTCTTTACGAATTAAATCGTGTTGGAGAAACATCAACAAGTGAGAGTTCCATTCAGTCGATACACATTGGTGGAAATGAGCGAACAAAAAATATAGCCGAAGCACTTCAGCAAAAAGGTTTTGATGTTCGTCCCATCTTATCACCCACCGTTCCAAAAGAAACCGAGCGCCTTCGCGTATGCTTGCATACCTTTAATTCAAACCATGAAATTTCTGAACTCGTTCAGACTCTAAGCACGTTGAAAATGCTTTAACAATGTTACCGGCAACTGGCAACCGGTTACTCGATTTTTAAATTGACTTAAACTTTTTTGAAACTTTCACATACCTTTCGGGATGAATTATTTTGTAACGGCCATACACACGGATAGCGGAAAGACATTAGTGTCTGCAATTCTTTGCGAAGCGCTTCAAGCAGATTATTGGAAACCTGTGCAAGCGGGCTCTCCAACCGACTCTGAAACAGTAGCGCAATTAATTTCAAACACGTCAATAAAAATTCACTCCGAAGCTTACCTCTTGAAGATGCCTGCATCACCACATGCGGCTGCGAAAGCGGAAGGAATTGAAATAACAAGAAAGAAGTTTATGCTACCTCTTTTAAATAATAATTTAATTATTGAAGGCGCAGGTGGTTGTCTTGTGCCACTTGCAAAAGATTTCTTTATTGTTGATTTAATTGAGAAGTTTAAAGCAGAGGTAATTTTAGTTTCCAATCTTTACCTCGGAAGTATCAATCACACGTTGCTTACCGTTGAAGCGCTGACCACTAGAAACATTACGATTAAAGGAATTATCTTCAATGGCGAACCCAATCCTGAAAGTGAAAGCATTATTCTTTCAACAACGAAACTTCCACTTCTGCTTCACATACTTCCAGAAACAATCATAACAAAAGAAGTAGTGCAACGATACGCACAACAACTTAAAAAAAATCTTCATGTCTGATCTTCACGATAGTGATAAAAAATTAATCTGGCATCCATTCACTCCGTTGATGAGTGATGTTGAGCATTTGCTTATTCAGTCAGCTGAAGGTATCTACCTTACTACTGATGACGGAAGAAAAATTATTGACGCTGTTTCTTCGTGGTGGGTAAATCTTCATGG
>JBBRFY010000108.1:0-14612 GCA_038241205.1 Cytophagales bacterium | reverse complement strand
TAGGAAAAGAATTTGTAAGGGTAGCAAGGTAGCGGCAGGAACAAACAAACCAAGTGTAGTCACAATGAGTATCTCACTCATATTACAAGAGACCAGATAGATGACGAACTTCTGAATGTTCTGAAATATTTCACGGCCGTGGGCTACTGCCGCTGTGATTGAAATGAATGAATCGTCTTTGAGTACAATGCTTGCAGTCTCTTTGGCAACCGCTGTGCCTCTCAATCCCATGGCAATGCCAACATCAGCTTTCTTAAGTGCCGGAGCATCGTTAACACCATCTCCCGTCATCGCCACGATGTTGCCGGCTTTTTGATAGACATCTTCAATTTCTAATTTTTGCTTCGGAGTTGTGCGTGCAAATACGGCAGTGTCAAGTATCTTTTTCTTCCAGTCTTCAGTAAGCGTATCCATTGCAGGAAGATCTTTACCTGTAATTACATTTTCTTCGTCCTGTTCCACCAACCCTGTCTTCTTGGCAATGTTGAGTGCCGTTAGCGGATGGTCACCCGTAATCATCACGATCTTGATCCCTGCCTTTCTGCATGTTAGTATCGTCTCTTTAATATCTAACCGTGGCGGATCTAAAAATCCAATCATCCCAATATAAATCAGATCGGTTAAATAGTTCTCGCTTTGAAATATTCCTTCCTTATAAGCGAATGCCAACACGCGTAGACCATTTGCAGACATTTTTTCGGATTCAGATAATACTTTACTTTTTTCAGTGGAAGTAAATTCAGTAATCGATGCACCGGATTGCATTTTGCTGCATTTCATCAGTAAGTCTTCCACTGAACCTTTAGCAGCAACAAAATTTTTCTCAGGGCCTTGATGCAACGTGCCCATGATTTTGGTGTCAGAGTTAAAGGGCACTTCGTCCAGACGTTCGTATTCTTTTTGTAACGCTTGTGGATCTGCTCCGGATGTAGTGGTCAGTTGAAGAAGTGCAATTTCAATGGGGTCACCCGTTGCTTTCTTTTTTTCGGTGTCGGTTTTAGCAGATGCATCATTACATAACGTTCCGATCAATCTCAGCTTTTCAAAATTTTCTTTACTTCGTTCAATTTGCCCCTGATCAAATCGCAGCACATTATTTTCGATCTTTACCTGCACCTGCTCTCCGGGAAATGAAAATGTCTCTACATAAATCTTATTCTCTGTTAAAGTTCCGGTCTTATCCGTTAAGATCACGCTCGTGCTGCCCAAAGTTTCAACGGCAGAAAGTTTTTTTACAATTGCATTGCGCCTGGCCATCAGCAACATTCCATAGGCGAGCGCAATGGTTGCCACGATGGGTAGTCCTTCCGGGATAGCGGCCACTGCCAGTGCAATGGAAGTCTCCAAAATCAATGTCCAATTCTTCCCTTGAATGATTCCTGTGATCGCAAAAATTAATGTCATTGCCAAGGTTATCCAGATCAGTTTCTTGCTTAGCGCATTGAGTTTTTTGTCGAGCGGAGTTGCGGTAGAAGCTGAACTTTCCACCAATGATGTGATCGTTCCCAATTGCGTATGTTCGGCAATTCCCGTGATGATTGCCTTGCCATTGCCATTCATCACCGATGCTCCTTTGAAAACCATATTCACCTGATCACCCAATGCAGTATCCTTGGCAAGCGGTTCTGTAAGTTTTATTGTTGGAAGCGATTCTCCGGTAAGAGAAGATTCATCGCACTGCAACTGATTGGCTTCTATAAGTCTGCCATCTGCAGGAATGACATCGCCTGCCTCCAGCACTATGATATCTCCGGGCGTTAACTTCTCAGCAGGAATATCCATAACCTTTCCTTCCCGAATCACTTTAGATTTGATGACATCCATCTCCCGCAACGCATGCATGGAACTTCTTGCCTGCATTTCCATTAAAAAGCCGATGATGGCATTGATGAAAATGACAATCATAATTGCAATTGCTTCTAGGTAGTCTTTAAAGTAGAACGAAACCGCTGCACCGAAAATCAGCAGGTACACTATAGGGCTTACAAATTGTTGCAGCAGTATGCGCCAAATGCTCTTTTCTTTTTGCACCTGGTAGACATTGTCTCCAAATTCTTTTGTGCGTCTTGTTGCCTCGGCAGTCGTGATGCCGTTATCCGAATTGGTTTGGAAGGATGCTACAATCTCCTCTACGGATAATGTGTGAATATTTTCAAGCGGATATTTTACGTTCATCTAATTAGTTTGATTGTCTTAATAGCGTCTGTGGTTATGTCCATTCCAATTGTGTCTCGTGTTCAAGCAGTACCACTTTGATGCTAGAATAACCTCCCAAAAGACAAGGATCATGCGGGTTTCATACTGGGGCTTAATGTACACCTGATAACCCGCGCAATGTCTTGATGTGTGATCTATGCAACTTCTGTAGGAGAATGTGTAAAGGAATGTCCTTTGATACCGGCAAGTTTATACCCGTTTTGCGGCAGGTAATTATTTCAGATTGTGCGTAACACTATTCATCACTTATGACTGGCTCTGTTAAACAATTGCAGTATCGCAGGTCATGAAGGGGTGTTATTGGTATTGCTCGTCTAGTGGTCATTTGAGAGAAGCGAATAATTTATAGAATATAAAAAGTGTGATTTATGCAAATACGTTTCGTTGTTGTGTAACCATTATCAATGTAAAAAACGTACCTTTTAAAAATTCAAGAAAAAAATTAAACTGGGAAAGTGCCTGTTTAATCATCACACGTTGCACTTGAGTGAGTGGTTAAGGTAGAATAATGAGGTAAAATAAATCGAACGAAAAATTATGAAAACTTACAAAAAGACTCACCCGACCCAATGGAGTATAGATCGTGCACATAGTGAAATTTCTTTCAATGTAAGGGATCTGATAATCTCTCATGTAACGGGTTCATTCAAAGTATTTGACGGAAACGTGTATACAGAGAAAAAAGATTTTACCTCAGCGGAGATTGATGTTTGGATTGATTCCGCCTCAATAGACACAGGTGATGCCCAGCGCGATGAACATCTTAAAAGTATTGATTTTCTAGACGTAGTGAATCATAAGCATATCATCTTTACGGCTTCAACCAGGCAAAAACCTGATGAAAAGGGCAGCCTTGAACTGTTGGGTGAACTAACCATACACGGTATCACAAAAAATCTAAAGTTGGAAGTTGTGTTCGGAGGCATTTCAAAAGACCTGTTGGGAAATAAAAAGGCCAGCTTTACCATCACAGGAAAAATCAACCGTATTGACTGGGAACTTCAGTGGAACACAGTTTTGGATACGGGCGGTTTTTTAGTAGGTGAGGAGGTAAGTATTTTATGTGAAATAGCGCTAATCAATAACAGTCAAAAAGATATCAGCATCGAATTGGAATCAGCAGTTCCTCAAAAAAATCTTTAATACTGGCATCGAATTAATAAACCATAAAAAGTGATGACAGAAAGCATCTAGCATTTTAACTATGCTAAGAGAGATTATTGAATACGTTCCCAATTCCGTTGTAATCAAAACAATAATCAATAAGACCACTGGAAACGTAACTGCGGTTGTAATTGACTCGGGCGAATCACTAACCAGATACAACTATCAGATTTGAAATACCAGCTAATTCACGACACACGATTAAAGCTAACCTCAGATTTAAAATGATCTCCACCATAATCAAAAGTGTTTATAAAGAATAGCTTTAAGGTGTTGACGATAGGATGAAAATTAAATTGATCTAACCTTACTTCACCACAAACTGCCCATTACCCATTTTATAATCATCAGTATATACTTCAACGATGTAGGTTCCAGATGAATAATCCGATCCTTTTTCGTAGGTATAGGATAATTTCTGTTTTGTATTATCGAATAATATTTCTTGTGATGCGGTATAGAATTCTTCTTTGCCTTCGAAAATGAACGTTCCTGATCCACGCGCGACATCAAAAATTACCTGTCCGTTTTCATCAATGATGCGGATCATAATTTTCTTACCTTCAACGGGTGCTACTTTGTTTTCAGCAAGATTAAAATCGATTCTGATTTTGCCTACCTGCCTATTTTTAAAAGGCGACTCACGTTCCTTGCCACGATCATTTAAGGCAACGATTTTTACATTTTCTACTTTAAGTTGAGAAGCGATCGCCACTTTGGTAGCCAGCTCATCTTTTGATTGACTAAGTCTGCTGATGGAATCGCCCAAAACATTCTTCTGTGTTTTCAACGTTTTGTTTTCAGTAAGCAATACTTTGTTAACGGAGTTTAACTTCTCTATTTCTTCATCTTTATTTTTAAGAAGCGTTTCGTACCCTTCTACCTTATCTTTCAATACTTTTATTTGTTTGCCGGTTGCGAATTTTGACCGCTTCAATTCCGTTTCTATTTCCGCTTTGGCTTGTTGCAGATCGGTAACGTCACCACCGAGTTTTGAAACTTCTGCAATTTTTTGATCGAGCTCTAATTTAATTTCTTCCATGCGTTGCATAGTGGTAGCCAATTCTTGCTCGGTGCTGGCTAATTCAGTTTTAATGCCTTGCTTCTCTTGTGAGTCAAGGTATATCTTCACGCCCTGAACAATAATAACAACGGCCATAATTGAAATGACGATGATCGTCTTATTTGACTTTTTAGGTTCTGGTGCAAAGGGCTGTGTTGATGTGCTTTCGATCATAGTCTTATTGGGTATAGTAGCAAAAGTAAGGTTAATTGTCTTTCCATTCAATATTAGAACTGTAATACAGCGTGTTGATTGTTGAGTTTCGGATCAAAGAATAGTATTCCGCATCGATATAGGTCAGCGCTGGCATGGACAAGTCGATGTTTTTTTAATTCATTCCAGGCGCGTTCCATTTCTTCAGAATAATGAATATCATCTAATACGACAATACTTTGTTCGTTTAGTTTTTGAGATAGAATGTTAAAATAATTCAGAGTAGGTTTATAGCGGTGATTGGCATCCATAAAAACAAAATTGATTTCATTTACCAATTCAACTTGCTGTTGTAAAGTTGAGTTCAAATTACCTTCTATGATGCGAATGTTTTTTGCGTGAAAGGTATCAAACGATTTCCGTGCAATGTTGAGTATCTCAGCCGATCCTTCAAAAGTAGTAACATTGCTTTCTTGCAATGAACTTAAGTATAAGGTATTAATGCCAAGAGAAGTACCAAGTTCGAAAATGGTTTTACAATTAAAGTGCAATACAAGTAGCGCATAGAGGCGTGCATATTTTGCAGAACTTAAACTGGTGCGCGCAATATCACGTATGCTTCTTGAGGTTGCTTTTACAACGTGTGAGCCTGATCCTAAATCGTTGATCGATAAGATGCGTTCGTCCTTCAACAAACGCTTTCGTATTTCCTCAATCGCATCAAATTTCGGATCGCGTTCATCGCATAGTATTGCCGTAGTATAGAGCGTATAAAAAAATGGAGAATGCAGCGAATGAGCATCAACAGCATTAAGCCAGTAGGTAATAAATGATTTGAGTTGATAGAATTTTTCCGACACTTAATTTAATCTGATCGGGGCGATCATTGTAAACTCCGGAATGTTGATGTGAATAACGGAACCGTCCATTACTCTTTCAATTTGATAGGTACCCATCATTTTTCCAATACCCGATTTCAAATTACATCCGGAAACATATTGATGAAGTTGGCCTGGCTCAAGCACAGGCTGCTGCCCAACAACACCTTCACCATCTACTTCGCGTTGATTAAAACCAGCATCAAAAATATGCCAGTGTCTTCGCATTAATTGAATGGTGTAATCGCTTTGATTTTCAATGGTGATGCGGTAGGTAAAAACATAATGGTATTGACTTGGGCTGGAGTAGGCCGGTTGGTACTCGGTCTCTACGCTCACTTTGATGCCTTTTGTTATTTCGGTTACCATTATCACCAAAAATATTAATTTTTTGCAATACACAAGCGTTGCTGTAAGAAGAGTTATTAAATAGCTGTAAATCAATGTTTTTAAATTCAGGGCATCATCTAAAAACCTGCATGATTTTTCTCCAATTAAGGAAGTAGGGCATGTCGCCACAAAAGAAGTTTTTAGGGTGCAGTCAATTTTAGTGTTCAATTCGAAGAACTTTTGGAACTGTCAAATCTGGTTGTAGTTTTGAATTCATGGATGTTAAAATGTCACCTTCGTGGAAATCAAGATTGGAGCTAGAGTTTGTAAAACCTTATCTCACTTACCTTACTGGTTTTGTTAAAAGTGAATATCAATCACACATTATATATCCACCGGGTAAAGAAATTTTTCGTGCATTTGATTTTTGTGAATTTGATGAAGTAAAGGTTGTGATCATAGGCCAAGACCCATATCATGGAGAAGGGCAGGCAAACGGCTTATGTTTTTCGGTGCGCGAGGGTGTGAAGCAACCACCTTCGCTCGTTAATATTTTTAAAGAGATTGCAAGTGATTTAAATAAACCGATACCTGTTTCAGGTGATCTTGAACGCTGGGCAACGCAAGGAGTATTGTTGCTCAATGCTACCTTAACGGTTCGTGCAGCCACTCCGGGTTCTCATCAAAATAAAGGTTGGGAAGAATTTACCGATGCTGTTATTCAAACTATTTCTGAATTACGCAAAAATGTTGTGTTCATTCTTTGGGGAGCGTATGCTCAGAAGAAAGGAAAAATAATCGATCGCAATAAGCATTTTGTTCTCGCGTCTCCACATCCTTCACCTTTCTCAGCCTATAGCGGTTTTTTTGGCAATAAGCATTTCAGCAAAACAAATACCTATCTAAGAGAAAAAGGGATACGCGAAATTGAATGGTAATGAACTTCAACTTACCAATCGTAAAAAGAATCAACCGTTGATATTTCCAGTGCGTATTGTGAATGCTATTATCTTTAAGTTCAAGTATAAAATTAATTTCGCTTTGAAAATTTCGCTATCATTAATTCTACTTTGCTTTTGTATTGTGTTGGCAAATGCTCAGAAAAAAAATGAAGCGTATCAGCTAAACCTCCGGCATGCTTCTTCTGAAATTGTGATCGATGGCATTATGAATGAACCGGGCTGGTTAGATACCGATGTTGCCCGCGATTTTCATATGGTACTTCCTATGGATACGAGCAGTGCGAATGTACTTACGGAAGTAAGGATGACATACGATAATCAGAATTTGTATCTCATAGCGATATGTTACAATGGAAAGCCAGGGCCATACATGGTAGAGTCATTGCGGAGAGATTTTAGCTTTGGGAAGAATGATAATTTTCTATTGTTCATGGATACGTTCGATGATCAAACCAATGGTTTTTCATTTGGCGCAAATGCAGCAGGGGCACAGTGGGATGGAATTATGTACGATGGTGGCAAAATAGATTTGAGTTGGGATAACAAGTGGACGTCTGAAGTAAAAAACTATGATGACCGATGGGTTTTTGAAATGGCAATTCCATTTAAAAGCATTCGCTATAAAAAAGGAATTACGGAATGGGGAATTAATTTTAGTCGCAATGATTTAAAAGCACCAGAGAAATCAAGTTGGGCGAAAGTGCCGCGACAATTTCCAACGGCATCGCTAGCGTATACAGGTACACTTCTTTGGGATGCGCCACCGCCACAAGCCGGAGCAAATATTTCACTTATTCCATTTGTATTGGGCGATGCATCACGCAATTATGAAAAGAAAACATCAACAGAATATAGAAAGGTAATTGGTGGTGACGCCAAAATCGCCATTACCTCATCGCTCAATTTAGATTTAACAGTAAATCCAGATTTTTCGCAAGTGGATGTAGATAGACAGGTAACGAATCTGGATCGTTACGAATTATTTTTTCCAGAGAAGCGTCAGTTCTTTTTAGAGAACGGTGATCTGTTTGCAAATTTTGGTTACTCTACTATTCGCCCTTTTTTCTCCAGGCGTATCGGGCTTGATGTTCCAATTAATTTTGGTGCACGCTTTAGCGGAAAGATTAATAAAAATTGGCGCATTGGCGCGATGGATATGCAAACCGATAATGTAAATTCAAATTATCTTCCGAAACAAAACTTTGCAGTTCTGGCACTTCAACGAAGAGTATTTGCTCGCTCTACTATTGGTGTAATGTACATCGATAAAAAATCGTTGAATTATGCGTTGCCCACTTCAGATGCCATTACATCGTATTCACTGTATAATCGAAATGTTGGTTTGGAATACAATCTGGCTTCTTCTAATAACAAATGGACAGGTAAGACGACTTTTCTGAAATCATTTAGTCCCAACAAGAAGGGAGATGATATTACGCACGCAGCGAATCTTCAATACACTACTCGCAATTGGATTATTGCATGGCAACATGAATTTGTTGGTAAGAATTATAGTGCTGAAGTGGGGTATGTACCGCGCAAAGGTTATGTTAGAATGTATCCTTCTATCGGTCGTCTGTTTTTTCCGAAAGCTTCAAATGTTTTGAGTCATGGTCTTACCGTATCTTCCTCTTATTTTTTCAATGAGGATTTCAAACGTACTGACGATGATAATGTACTGAACTATCTACTTACCTTCCGTGATTTCAGCACGCTCAGTGGTTTAGTATCCAATACCTATATACAAATCCTTCAGCCTTTCGATCCAACACGATCCGAGAAAGACTCTCTTCAAGTGGGATCAATTCATAAGTGGAATAGTATAGGTGGATCTTTTATTTCAAAACCGCAGAAATTATTTACGTTTGGATTCTCTGTACTCTATAGTGGATATTATGAGAACAGCAAACGGCTAATTTTGACGAGCGATATTGGTTATCGCATTCAGCCCTATGTCAGTTTAACCATCAGCACCAGTTATACTGATTTACGATTGCCCGATCCGTGGGGGAGAACAACGTTTTGGCTGATTAGCCCGCGATTGGATGTAACTATGACAAACAAATTATTCTTCACCGCATTTGCGCAATACAATGAGCAGAAGAAGAATGTTAATTTGAACACACGACTCCAATGGCGCTATCGACCCGCATCTGATTTATTTATTGTATATACTGACAATTACCTGCCGGAAAATCTTAATGTTAAGAACCGATCCCTCGTTTTAAAGCTAACGTATTGGTGGAATATATAAATTAGTTGATGCTATTCTTACCTATACTTTCTTCTCAGGCAAGAATATCTCCGCCATCATACAACGCGCACTTCCGCCACCATTTCGTTCAATGGTATCTAGACTAGAGTGAAGTATAGCATTGTACTTGTTTATTTTTGAGACTTGTTCGATAGTAAGAGAACGATAGGCTTGTGATGACATTACTAAGAATTTCTTTCCAACATTATTTTCTACTTGCAGCATATTACCGGCAAAGCGATTCATCTGATCTAATGAAATGGAAATGATTTCTTTTCCACTCTTTTCAATTACCTGTATAATATCGTTTCGTTCTGCATCGTCAGCAATCGACTCAAGACAAATAACAACATATTGGTCAGCCACACACATCATTACATTTGTGTGGTAGATAGGGTAGGCATTGGAATCGACAGCCATAAAAGTTTGCGGACTGTAGCCAAGCTGCAAACAAAAATCATTCAATACATCAATATCCGTGCGTTGTGATATACAGGCGTATGCAATTTTGTTTTCACGATCGAGCACCATGCTGCCCGTACCTTCCAGAAATACATTTTCATTTTCGTATAACGAAAGATCAATTTGTTTTTTGATTTGAAAATGTTCTTTTAGTTTTTCAATAACATGCGGTTTTCGTTCGAGCCGTCTGTTGGTGGCGTACATCGGATACAGCACAATACTTCCATCGCTATGAAACGAAATCCAATTGTTGGGGAAAATTGAATCAGGTGTGTGTGGTTCATTCGTATCATCAATAACGGTTACATCAATTCCATTTTTTCGCAATAAAGTAGCGAAGTCATTAAATTCTTTTAATGCAATTTCTTGTGCATTTTCATCTTTGGTTGATTGAAAAGTATTATTCACCGCAGTCTCTACATTAAAAGAGAAATGAACCGGACGAATCATCAAAAGATGCGAAGTGGTTTGCATGAGACAATAGTTTGATTTGCTAATTGTGAATTAAAATTTACGATTCTTGCCTTGCGGGATGAAACATAGTGATTTACGATTTTGTGATTTCATCGCGGAGCAAAGGCATACTCATGCAATGAAAACCTCCGCGCGCGCGCGAGAGTTCGGCCGATGGCATTAGGATTAAAGTATCTTTCAAATCATCTACTTTGGTTTTGTTTGATTCAAGGTCTTCCAATAATTGATGCACATGAATAACATCAAATCCGTTTTCTTTAAACGCATCTGTGGTTTTATCATTTCGATCGTAGCCTAACACTACGCCTTCTTTCAAAGCCAGAACGTTGCACGAATCGGTCCACTGTTCACGGAGGTCGTATGGAAACTCGCTGTTGCCGGAGTATAAAAAGGTAACTTTATCAGTGCACTTAAAATCCACTTCACTAATGTTGATTAGCAAATCTTCGAGCGTATCAAAATGCGTTGGTTTTTCTAGGTCGTTGTGTTTAAACTGAATGATCTTAATGGGATCGTCTTTCTTTTTACTTTCTAAAATACGCTCAACCGGATCGGCATCTTCTTTATGTATGGCTTTGCGCGAAAAATTACCAAGCATCACCCATACATTTCTTTTCACTTGCGTGAACACTGTATCGATGTGCATGTAATCGCGTTTTTTGGGAATACGGATTACGGTAACTTTTTTTACAATTTTCTTTTCAAACAAAACATTCACCACCTGATGTGCAGCCTCAACCGTTGTGCGTTCGCTTACACCGATAAGTAAATGATTTGAATTAATCGTCATTACATCGCCACCTTCCAAAGTCACTTTCTTATCATCTGTTTCTTTGGGCATTAAAAAATGATGCGAGGTATCTTCTATTTCTATAATCTTGTTTTGAAAGCTTGCAAAAATCGTATGGTTATGAAAAATATATTTTGCCAATAATGCTTCTCGTGTTCGCGCTTTTTTTGCTGGTCTATTCAAAAGAATATGGTCATTGATTACCACGCCAATATCGCGCGTAAAAATAAAGTTTGGAATAGGAGCGAAGAGCATTCTTCCGTCTTTCAATGTTCCGCTAATAAATACCTTTGATAGTTCAGTGGCATTTAAGGTTAGCAGAAAATTTTGCATTTCGTATGAACAAAATTCAATAGCACATACTGAAGCAACTAATATCAATCGAATCTCTTTGTCGGTTAAGATTTCAGAAAGGAGCCATTGCAATTCTATTACCTTATCTGACTGATGGAAATTTTTATGATCGGGTTTATAAAATTCGCGGTTGCTTTCGCTTGAATTAATATGCTCAAGTTTTCCAAGAATCTTTTCTGGATCAAGAAAATACATTAGAATCTTGGTATAGAAATCGTATTCTTTTTTGCGGATAGTTTCAAGATGAACAATGTCTTCGAAGAGCCAATCTTGTGCTTTTGAGGGTACAACTTTTCCAAGACTACTGTCTGGACTATGCACTAAAAGTTTTCGTAACGTTCCAATTTCTGATGTAACATTAAGCGTGGATGAAGACATAATTCTGTTTTAAAAGTCCGCAATCAACACAACGTCTTTAAAATTTCCAAGGCTTAAAATGGAATTAAAATTTATGTGGGTTTAAACTCGATAGGACTATTTTTTCAAACACAGAAAAACGTATTCATCACAACTTTATCACATTACCTTCCGAAAAAATTCTATCATTTTGTTTTACGCGGTAGTGATATAACCCTGCCGGTAAATGTTTTAATTCAAGATCGATTCTCTTTTCAGTAGTTGCTTTTGATAGAACAACATTTCCATTATTATTCATCAGATCAATTGAAATGTTCAATGGTAGTATGGGCAGGTTATCGAATATCAAAATATTCTCAAATGGATTTGGATAAACCTGAATACCGGCTTCTTCATTTTTCTTTTTCACATCGGTCACTATTTCTTTTTCAGAAATGGTTGAGCCTTTCAAAATTAGCGCTACCCATTGCGTGTACATTTTAGCGGAAGGGTGTAGTCCGTCAGCAGCAACCAACTCAGCTTGATCTAATCCGTTGCGAGAAATTTCGGTGATGTTAAAGTACGCGATACCTAGTTTTTCCGTGATGGATTTATTTACCGCATTAAAAGAATTTATCGCCTGACTTATTGTTGCCTGATTCGATTTTCCGAAAGGAGTGTAACCATAATCTGGAATAGAGACAACAAACACGTTTGATTTATTTCCACCCGCCAGCGCAACGGCTGTGTTTAAAAGTGCTTCAAATTCAATTGCATATTGTGCAACGGGCTTGCCCTGATATTGATTGTTAACACCAATTAATAAAGAGACTAAAGTATAATCGGATGGTAACGCTGCATCGGTAATTGCATTTTTTAAGTTGTCTGTTCGCCATCCCGTTTGCGCAATGATGCGCGCATCACTACATTCCAATTCCAATTTACGCAACGCATCAATAAGTTGCACAGGCCATCTGTCTTTTGCATCCACACTTTGCCCTATGGTGTACGAATCACCCAGTGCTAAAAATTTTACCTTATCTTTTATAATGAGTTCTTGTGCCATCATGGTAGTTGACAAAAATAATAGAAAGAGCGAAAGTTTAAGTGCCTTCATGGTTTTGAGTTCAAAGTTCAAAGTTTCAAGTTCGGTGATTCGGAAAGCTTTTGCCTGATGTACGATAAAAACAAAGAGAATGGTTTTCGGTAATTTTTTTTTTAATCTATTGTACCGCTTAGTTGATGTGCTTGAGGAGTTTTGAGATTAACAATACTTTCATGTGGAATAGCTACTTCCGTTTGTGCGGTTTCAAAAAAAAGGGAAATGTTTCTTCCAGCAGTTCTTGTTTTAAAATTCCGTTTACGCTCTGCGGTAATACATTTTCTAACGGATCACCTTTCTCGGTCATACTGATTTCAACTTCATGATGTTCCAGAAATTTCGAATGAAACTAAGTGCTAATAAATTTTTCATCGGGAGTCTTTCACGTGTTACAATGCTATTCCAACTATAAAGTTGCAGTAGAACCCTTGTGAATTAATACTTGGACCACCCTCTAGTTTAATATTATTTGTAGTCCATTTTGTTGTTTTATTCATCGGAATGAAATATCCAGCGCGTAAGCCAAAATTCAAATTTTTGCCAAATTTCATATTTACAAAGGGAGTTGTAGCAACGTGTAACCCTACATTTGCCGTATAACCTTGTGTGGCGATGTGTTGCTGATTTAATCCACTTCCTAAATAGCCATTAAAAGTTTGGTTTGTAGTATTGTTTTTAGAAAGTCTAGCACCAAACCACGAGTATACAATTCCACCGAAAGGAATTAGTTGAAATTTTGGTTTGTTCAATAATACTAAACCTAACGAAGTGCCAACAGTTGTTCCTCGAACAGCGTTCGTATCGTTGCCTTCCGTTTTATTTGCCGAATAGGTTGAGTAGTTAAAAAGCGTTGCAATGTGTGCCTTTGGAAAAATGGTATAAAAACCCCCACCTCTCGAAAAATTTACCTTGTCTAATTTCATAAATCCATTGTTTGCAAGCTCGCTATTGAGCGCAGAGAATTCTGGAACTTGAATGCCAAACATATTGTGTAAGAATACTTTTTTCGGTGTTATTGCTTTTGTATTTGCTTCTGCCTTTTTAATTTCTTTAGGCGATGGTGTGTAGATTACTCCCGAGATATTATTTATGCTATTAGCTTCTGGTAGTTGATTGAGCAATAATAAATATTGAGCATGAAAATGATGAGGAAACAACTTCGTTGGGTCGTCCGGAAATTGTTTAAGGTATTCATCGCTAGGAGTTAAAACAATGGTCGCACCTGTTCTGACATAATGGTTGCTACTGTAATAAAGTGGGGGACTAAACCCATTGATGTTTTTCTTTATTATTTTAGAGGTCATTTCTCCTAAATATTTTTCATAATTCTTCTGGGCTATTTTTGTTGATTTATCCAGTTGGTTATAGATGTGATTCAATACAAGATTTTTAGGAAATTTTTGCTTTTTGATCAACACCTTTGCGTTTGTAAAAGGGTTTACATTATTAAAATCTTTTAAGGTTTGAATAGACATTGGCATTTCAGGAACCCAGTCAGCAGCATTTACTACGTTGTACGCCCAACCGCCTTGCGTCATCGCCTCGTACTCGTAAGCATAATATAAATTACCAGGTTTGGGGCCTGCACTACAGTAGGTCTTAAACCGAATATCTTTTGGTAATTGACCAAGCTGCTGTAAGTTATATACATACGAGGTTAATAAAAACGCAATGCCTCCACCTTGGCTGTGCCCCATTATTAAAAACTCTTTTGTGCCATTTTGATATTGTTCGTTTATGTTAGGTATTATTTCTTTTGAAAGGTAAGCCATACTTAATAACCAGCCAACGTGTACAGCAGCTTTCGGATTTGATGCGAGTTTGTATTGAAATACTTCTTTGTCATTAAGTTTTAATTCACCCTGCGCAGGAACCATGGCTGCATAAAAATTTGAAAGCCAACTTTCAGGTTTTTCAGTTGTGCCTCAAATACTTATTACTGCCACGTTGTTATCGTTTGTCCATAAGTCCCAGAGATTATCAAGTCCAATTGGTTTGGATTGATAAATCATTTTGAAATTACTCGGTTCTGGATACTCTTTGTAGTAATCTGGTGCTGCCGTAGATCTAGCC
>JBBRFY010000107.1:0-14675 GCA_038241205.1 Cytophagales bacterium | reverse complement strand
AGATCCTTCTTTACATCGTGCTTTTTCGTTTTGCTCAGTATGCCTTTGGTTTATGCAATGAGCAGCGAACTCCCCCTTTCAAAGCGCGGAAGTTTCTTCCGTGCTCTCTTAAAATTTCGTTCAAGGTAGAATTCCTGAATGCAAGCCATGCCTACTGGCAGCGAGGTTACTTCCATAAAGCAAACTTCAATTGTAAATAATCGTAGCTGAAGACCCTACTTTAAATTTAGAAAGTCTACACTGGAACTAAGTTCCAGACAAAGTTTTTTCATCTTATTTAGTTTGCTTTGGCGAACGAAAGAAACTTTCGCTCGAGAACAGGGGAATATCCGCGCGAGCTGTGAACTTGCAATTTCAGCATCCTGAATTTCTCAACAAAGCGTAAACTACATTGCCAGAGACATACAGCTTAAACACTTTTTTATCAACTGTGAAGTCAAGATTACTCAGTGTTTTACCAGCATTAAACTTGGAGTGAACCATGTTCCATGTCTTACCCATGTCAGCTGATCGGAAGATACCATCCGGATGACCACATATTAAATATTCGCCCACTTGTTTGATTGATGCGATGGATAAAGAAGGCCGAAGTCCTTCATCAATAGCTTTCCAGGTTTTTCCTTTATCCATTGACGTGCGTATCCTTCTGGTTTTGGTTACTGTGTTATACGTTATCGCAGCAAATCCACCTTTGATCTGTTCAACAGCTATACCCACACCACCCTCGCTGATTACCCATTCCCAATGTTCACCATTATCTTTCGAACGCATGATGCCCTTCTGACCTGTACCGATGAGAACACCTTCTGACTCCACGATATCCATAACCAAGCCTTCATTTTTAACTTGCTTCCACGTTTGTCCCTTGTCGGCAGATTTGTAAAGGCCGTTATCGCAACCTAAGAATACCGTCCCATCAGATGTTTCAAAAATAGTTCGCATTGAATGTTTTTTAGAATTGGTAAAGATCGGCAACCACGTTCCTATACCGGGTACTCGTTGATAAATTTGCCCCCCATAGTTGTAGGCCATTACTCCAGAACGATTGAAAGCAATCGAAGTACTTTGTGGATCAAGAACATTTTCTCTTTCCCAAACAGGAGTTTTAAGATTACTCTTACTGTGATACATTCCATTTTTTACATGCAAATAGATCTCCGACTCTCCCGCAAAAAAATCTCCTGGCTGTTCATTTTCAGGTAAAGTATAGCTGATGTCTTGCCATGTCTGTCCGCCATCTTTCGATTGGAAAATGATGTTGGCTGCTCCGGGTTCAACAACATGTGTTGTGGCCGGATTGGAAGTAATAGATTTCAAAATCTTTGTCGGAGATGACCGTGGATATTCCAAAGCCGAATCAGAGGAAAAGATGTTCAGCACACAATACAACAAAGTCAGATGTAGGAAACGCATACTAAATTTGGTTTGAGAAAAATGAAATAATACTTCAACATTACAAGGTTATTTTTTTGCTACGATCTTCATATCGAATTCAATCTTATCCGAAATAGCTTCATCTGCTAAATCAGCGAAGAACGTTCCTGATTTATAACGGACATCCCATTGCGCCCGATCAATAGTCACTTTTCCATTCGCAGTAACAACTCCTCCCTTCACTTCCACTTTGGCTGGAAACGTAACCGTTTGCATGATGCCTTTAATGGTTAGTATCCCTGTCACGTTTACATTTCCATTTCCACCATCTGCTGATACAACCTTAACAATGGCGAATCTGGAGATTGGAAATTTTTCCGCATCAAAAAAATCAGATGATTTTAAATGCTCAACAAGGTCATTGTCACTCGCATGCTTTTCATCTGCAATGGTATTCATGTCAACGTCAACTGTACCACCCACAAGTTGACCATTCTCAACCATCAATTCACCTTTTGATAGAGAGACGTACCCGGTGTGTCCGCCTTTATTCTCAAACACCATCGAACATTTCCATGTTACCATGCTTTCTTTCTTATCGATTACATATTTTTCTTTCGCAAAAGGTGTTGAGGATATGGAGCTTACCAATACACTATTTTCATTTTCCGGTCTATGGTAAGCAGAGAACAATGGAGCAGTCATTAAAATTAATAAAGCGATTGATATCGTGTTGGTAAACCTGCTTACAGGCATGCAGGCGATTTTCTTAAAAAGTTTCATAAGCAAAAATTGTTTTAATTTCACATATTCAAACGTACGCTACTGCGTTACCACTAATTGTAAATGGATTGTAAAAAGAAATGTAAATGCGTGTAAATTCTGTTTTTACCGGCTTCTTCAGTCACCGGTTGGTGATGAGCTCCGGCATTGTCATCGTAATGCTGGCCATTTTTTTTATCGCATCTTCATTCACAAAACATTCCGACCACGACTTACGGGCGAAGCAAGTGAACCTCACTATCCGTGACATTGGTCATCGGTTGTTGCTGCAGTCGGGTGATCTTACCTCACGTGTATTGCCGGTGACCGAAACGAAAGAAGGTACATTTCTGCTCACGTTCGAAAATCAATTCGTTTTTAACCACGACTCGCTCATGGCGCTGTCACAGAACTTGTTTCCCAAAAATCAGTTCCCTTCCGGTTACACCGTTGCAGTACTGAATTGCAGGAAGACCGACATTGTCTATGGTTTTCAGGTAAATAATTCTTCACCAAACATCCTGCCTTGCAACGGTAGAAGTCAACCCTCAGGTTGTTACATAATCGAATTTACCTTTCCGGATTTTTATGAGAACTATCCCTTTATCAATCTGGTGTATGGCGGCATGTTGTTGTTGGGTGTTACGTTATTGATTGGAAGTTTTGGAAAAGTTTTAGCACCAGTGCCTGTGCAGAATCAAGACCACGCTATAACAAAAGAGCCTGTTCCAGAATTCACCGCGCTGGGAAAATTTTCATTTGATATAAAGGGTCAGCGTTTGGTATTGGGCAGTGAAGTGATTAGTCTCACCGACAAAGAATGCAAGATTCTCCAATTGCTCAATAAAAGTTTTGGCGAACTGATTCACCGCGAAACGCTTATGCAGAAAGTCTGGATAGACGAAGGAGTAATCACCGGTCGCAGTCTGGACATGTTCGTATCGAAGCTTCGAAAGAAATTAAGCAGTGATCCTGAACTAAAAATAACGAATGTTCATGGGAAAGGATACAAGCTCGAAGATGGAAATTGAATCCTAAAAGAACCGCGTCATCCCCTTCTTTCTCCGAAGAGTCTCTTGGCTCGAGGACTCTGACAGCATATCGGGAGTTGCAAAGCTTACTTATTTTCCCAGATATACTATGACAGTAATCATCAAGAAAACAACGATGACTCCTATAAAAAAATGTAAGGCAAATATTTCCCAGGCCCTTTCACCTAAAGATCTACCTCCACTTAAAACCTTTTTGAAAAGACCTCTTTCATTTCTGTGTTTTTGAGAAAATAAAAATAAAAACAACCAGCGTGTAGATGCTCCTAAATCAAAAAGATAAGGTCCTTTATACATACTCATAATCAAATTGTATCATCTATTTTTTATCGTTCCTATCTCCGAAGAAACTCTGTTACGATCAAACGTTATTTCTGATACTCAATTTTGGTAACATGCCACACAAACTCACCCGCATCTGTTTTCACTATTGCTTCATCACCCACTTCTTTTTTCATCAGCGCGCGTGCCATAGGCGAGTCTATCGAGATGTAATCTTTGGTATCAAAAATCTCATCATAGCCCACTATACGAAAATGTTTTTTTTCGCCTTTATCATTTTCAATTTCTACCCACGCACCGAACAGTATTTTACCTTCCTGAAAAGATGAATAATGCACCACTTTCAAATCATCAATACACTTGCGTAAATACAGCAGGCGACTGTCGATTTCGCGCAGGCGTTTCTTATTGTAATGATAATCTGCATTTTCAGAACGATCGCCAAGGCCTGCGGCCCACGTTACCTTTTGCGTGGTCTCTACCCGTTCAACCCGCCACAAATGATCCAACTCTGCTTTTAATTTTTCTAAACCTTCTGGAGTAATTAAGGGAGTTTTCATATTTACTTAATCAAGGAGCATTGGAAGTATTGTGCACAGTGGTGTAAAATTACCCAAATAAATCAAAGTATTTTAGGTGCTTCAAGATGGTTGATACCGACAACACCGTACCCTAAAAATGAAACCAAAATTTGATGACAAGCATGAGAATATCTACTTTCGTTCTTCTAACAAAAACATAGAAATCGCTTTCCTGATGTGCAGGATTTCTTTGCACTGTTTAGGTTTTCTATTACCGTTTTTTGCTCAATCAACTAATGAACTAAATATTAACTACAACCACATTTTTGTACCAACACATCATGGAGATTTTCAAATTAAATGAAACTGAAGAGTATATCGAACTTAAAAACCTAATCAAACTATTGGGTTGGGTAGTCACTGGAGGTGAAGCGAAAATCAGAATCGATAATCAGGAGATTAAGGTAAATGGAGCTATCGAAACGCAAAGAAGAAAAAAAATAAGAAGAGGCGATTCAATATTTTTTGGCAGCAACAAGGCAAAGGTAGAATAATGAATTTCACATATTGCTCGGAAAATTCTTCCGTAACTTTTTGGAAATTCAATTTTGATGTGCATTCCACTAATGAAAGATGCTTCTATGTAATTCTACTCCACTAGTCAAAACAAATACCTTCTCTGCAAACAATGTTCATTGTAAAAAATGTCTGTATGCTAAGTGATAAAATGCACGAAAAAAGCTCGCCCATGAACAGAGGCGCAACAGAACGCGAAATTAAATTCTTTTGTAATGATTACTACATCCCTCAATACAGAAAACTCTTGTGGGAGATAATACTAAATTGGTAGAGGCGAACGTCATTGTAAATGTAATAGCGCCTTCTTCGTTTTCAAATCCTGTAGTAAATCCATCACAATCATATTTTAAAATCAACTCACTGCCGTCCGCTGTAAAACTTCCGGTACTACAGTCAGGATAAAAACTGGATACGAAATTTCCATTTTCCAGAAAGGTAATTTCTTCTCCATTCTCAATTTCTACCCAATACTGTGGACCTCCTGCACTGATAAAGCCTCCAACTAATTTCCACTTGCCAATAATGGTAGAGTCACTATTTTTTTCTTTACTGTTATCATTATCACAACCAAATGATAAAACGATTAATACGAAGGCTACTATAAATTTCATCATGTTCTTAATATAAATTTTTTACGTAGGTAATTCTTTTCGCATCGAAAATCGAAAAACAATTCGCATACGTTAAGACACTATTCTGAGCAACTTGGTTGGAATGTCTTTTAAACAGATAACTTTTCACTCATCATTTAATCCCTTTCCCTCTAAAATTTGTTCCCTATATTTTTCAATTCTTGATTCGCGGGTTTTAGATTGTTTGGCTGCGGAAAAATAAAGAAGGTATCCTCTCTGTCGTCCGGGCGTCAGTGCTTTAAAAGCCTTTTTCAAAGCAGCGTCTTTATCCAATTTTATTTGGAACTCTTCTGGCATTTTAAACTCCTTCGTCTTTTTAAGTTCCAATTTCAAACCAGATTCTTCTACTTCAATGGCTTCATAGATGTAGGCGTTCAAGACCGTTTTCAACTTCACTATTTCCTGAACACTGGTGAATCGAATCTGCCGCGCTGCTTGCACATTTTCTGTTTGCTGCACGAGAATACCTTTCGCATCTTTTAACAATGCGCCTTTGAAAAACAGAAGTGCACAGTACTCTTTAAACCCATGCATTAAGACGATGTTATTTCCTTGAAACATGTAACAAGGATGACCCCACTTCAACTCTTCCGTCAGCTCACAGTTAAGAATAATGATTCTCAATCGCTCAAATTCTTTCTGCCATTTTTTTGCTTTGGTGAAATAAAAATCAACTTTAGGATTCGTGTTACTTTTCGCCATAGCGTTTATCAATTTAAATTTTTAGTGCGCCACGAAATCCTCTAGCCGCATAATACGATTCTGCTCCATTGTGATACACGAATACTGTGTTGTAGCGGAAATCACAAAAGATGGCGCCTCCGAGTTTTCTAATATCATCAGGAGTTTTTATCCAACTCGATGTTTTCGAATCAAACTTTCCAAGGTGTTGTAATTGCCGATATTGTTCTTCTGTTAAAATTTCAACGCCCATATAATCAGCCAAATTCATAACGCTATTTTTCGGCTTATTTTCTTTCCGAGATTCCAGTGCTTCATGGTCGTAACAAAAACTTCTTCTGCCATTCGGAGTTTCGGCAGAGCAATCATAGAAAATATATTCGCTTGTCTTTTTATCATAACCAACAACATCAGGTTCACCGCCTGTAATTTCCATTTCATTAAGAGACCAAAGTTTTTCCATATTCGCTTCAAGTCTGGCGTGCACATTAGCCCATTCAATACCCTTATGACGCTTCATGTTTTTTTCAAAACGCGCGCGCAAAGTTAAAAGTAGCTCCTCACGTTGCTCCGCTGATATTCTATTTTTAGTGCTCTTGATGTTACGCATGGGCCACTACTTTATCATTTGCTGTCTTCATTTTATTCAGTTCGAATTCATCAAAATAATTTTTCTATCCATCGGTCTAAAATACCAAGATACTATCGTAAGCACTATTAATAATATTGGTCCAAAAAATTCTTTGGCGTTATCTCCAACAGCCAAATGAGAAAACACTGCGCCAGACATTGCAAAGAAAAAACCAGCATATGCCCATTCCTTCACCAATGGAAATTTAGGAACAAGCACAGCTACAACACCTAACATTTTCCAAACACCAAGTATCGTTAGCAAATAAATTGGATAGCCCAATCGATTAAACATATCTACCTCTTCTTTCATTTTAATTAATTGCACGATTCCAGTCGAGACCATTCCTAATGAAAGCCAGAGCGTAGCAACCCAATAGATAATTTTATTTCGCTTTGCCATATAGGTAATTAATTATTTTAGTTTGTATAAGATGTCTTGTATTCTATTGTGCGCCATGTTGATACCTTGCGCAAAAGGTAATTGAAGAATTTGATCTCTCACTCCTACTGATTTGTAAACCACATGCATGATGAGTTTGCTGGTCTTGTCACTACGTTTTTCAAATTCAAGGAACTCGAGTTGAACACCAAAAGGCGTGTTCTCCATTTCAAATGTCCGCGTTATTTTTTGATTCAGAACAAACTCATGAATTGTTCCATTAAAGCAGTGCTTGTTTCCTTTAGGATCGGTGGTTTCAAACTGGTAACTGCCGTGTTTTTTACTTTCTAATTTCAACACTTTCGTTCCCATCCATTGCTCAACAATATCGGCCTCTACATACGCCATGAAAAGTAATTCCAATGGCAAATCAAATTCTCTGGTGATGAACAATTCCTGCTTGCCGTCTGCAGCGTTAATTTTGGTTTTTTGTTCCATGCTATTTGCGCTTATATTTTTTCATTACGGTTTCTAACGTATTAAATCGTGCTTCCCACATTTTGCGGAATGGCTCAATGAAGTCAGCCACCTCTCTCATTTTTTTTGCATTGAAGTGGTAGTGAATTTCCCGTCCGTTTTGATTCTGTTCAAGTAGTTCGCATTCGGTAAGAATTTGTAAATGTTTTGAAACGGTAGGCCTTGCGGTATCAAAGTTTGCTGCTATCGCACCTGCTGTCATTGATTGAGAAGCAACCAACAACAGTATTGCTCTTCGCGTTGGGTCTGCTATGGCCTGAAAAACATCTCTCCGTAGATTCATTGTGTAGCTATTTGACTACAAATATATGTGTCGCCACTTAACTACAAAATATTTAAGTGGTTTTTTTACAGGCGATGCTTCGGAAATAAAAGCCAGCGTTGCATTTACGCTCAAACCATTGGAGCAGCTTACCTTCCCGAATAAAAAAGGTGAGCAACAATTAGATGATGGTTACTTTACATTGATGGTCGGTAACTTGAAAACTCGTTTCGAGTTGCAACGACCTGATCATAAGTAACAGAAATCTTTAACTCAAAAAGCTGCAAGGAGAATATTAAACATATTCTCCTTGCAGCTTTTTTATTTCGTTACCACAAAAATTACTCAGACCTTAAACTCTTTACAGGGTTTGCCATGGCCGCTCTTATGGATTGATAGCTTACCGTTAGCAAGGTAATGATCATTGCGCCTAATGCAGCGGCAACAAAAATCCACCAAACAATTTCTGTTCGATACTCATACTTCAACAACCATTGGTTGAGAAAATAGTATGAGATGGGAATGGCGAACAAACAGGATATAATAACCAACAAAACAAAATCTCTGGAAAGCATTTGCCATAAATTTAAAACGGAGGCTCCTAAAACTTTTCGAATGCCAATTTCCTTGGTGCGTTGTTCAGCTGTAAACGATGCTAAACCAAAAATACCCAAGCAACTGATAAATACTGCCAGCACTGCAAAAAACGTGGCGAGTTTACCTACTCGTTCTTCATCACCAAATTTTTGAGCATAGGTTTCATCTACAAACTTGTATTCAAACGGTGCCTCGGGACTATATTTTTTAAACATGGCTTCTACCTTTGCTAAGGCATCACGTGTGCCAATGTTTGAATTCAATTTAATGATCACAACATTTCCGTCATACTTGGCGATATGAAAAAGTGACGCGCGAACGGGTTCGTAAGGAGACTCCACAATCATATTTTTTATAACGCCAATAATGGTGTAAGGCTTATCTTCCCAAATCAATGTTGATCCAACTGATTTTTCAAAGCCAAGAAATTTCTCCAACGCTTCATTGATTACAAAGGCAGACGAATCAGTTGCTAAGTCACGATTAAAATCGCGGCCCTCTTTAAATTCCCATCCAACTGTTTTACCATATTCATGTGTGATGCCATTGTTCGGAAAATCCACGGCAAGATTAGGATCCTTCCCTTCCCAATCGAAACCTCCATTGGTATTCCAATTAGACGTAGTTGGGCTGGTTGATTCAGTCATTTCCAAAATCGCATTTAAACTTTTCAACTCTTGTCGTATTGTTTCAAAATGTTTGTGAATATCTTGTGTTGATAAAAATATATTGATCAATCCATTTCGGTCGTACCCTGTTGGGCGATCTTTTGCAAATTCAATTTGCCGGAACACAACCACCGTACCGATAATTAAAACAACAGAAACAGTAAACTGCAACACCACTAACACTTTGCGCGGTATGGTAGCAAATCGCCCCACTCGAAATGTACCTTTCAATACTTTAACCGGTTGAAAAGATGATAGGTATAAAGCAGGGTAACTTCCGGCAATAATTCCGGTGAACATGCTGAACAAAATTCCTGCACTCCAAAACAACGGACTTGACCAAAGCATAGAGAGTTTCTTATCGGCCACCTCATTGAAGAACGGCAGCATCAACGCTACTAATAAAATTGCAAACATAAAAGCCAACAACGCCACCACTAGTGATTCACTAAAAAACTGCGCAATTAATTGGCCACGCACAGAACCAATCGATTTGCGAATGCCTACTTCTTTTGCGCGTCTTTCTGAACGTGCCGTGCTTAAATTCATGAAATTGATACACGCCAACAGCAGTACAAAAATACCGATGATGCCAAAGAGCCAAACAAATTCAATTCGCCCGCCAATGTTTTTTCCATTTTTAAAATCTGAATATAAATGCCATTTGCTCATGGCGTGAAGAAAAACTTCAGGCTTATACCTACGCTCATGGTCATCGGATAGTTTATTATATTTTACATCTTTAATTTTTGCTGAGACTAAATCCATATCAGCATGATCGGCAATCTGTACAAAAGTCTGTGTAAAATTACTTCCCCAAGGATTTTCCATTTTACCAATCCACTCGTTGCTTATTAAATAAAGTTGCCACGGCAAAATGTAAGACATTTCACGAAACGATGAATTGTAAGGTAAATCTTCAAACACACCCGTAACTTTTACATCTTGCGTATTGTCTATTCGCATCACCTTATCCATCGGGTCTTCATCGCCAAAGTACGCCTTGGCTGTTGATGCTGATAATAAAATAGAGTGCGCATCCTTCAAGCCATCGCGTGTGCCTTTAAGCATTTTGAGTGTTAGCATTTCCGTTACCTCGGGCTCAAAATAATTTCCATCCTTATTGAATTTCTTTTCGCCATAGGTAAGAATGTGCGTGTTAGTCCATGACGATTGTAAAACATATTTAAAATCATTGCCATAGGTATTTCTGATTTCATCGGCCATTAAATAAGGATTGGATATTTGTGAGCCAATGTTTCCGTTGTAAATATTATGCTGCCATACTTGTGCAAGGCGATCATAATTCTGATGGTACTTATTAAATGAAAGTTCATCCCATATCCACAATCCAATCAATATCGCCACTGCCATTCCTGTGGCAAGACCCATAATGTTGATGAAGGAGTATGCCTTATTTTTAACAAGATTTCGAAAGGCGATTTTAAAATAGTTTTTGATCATGGTGGCGGTGTGGATTAAGATTTTATCACATATCCCTTAAGTACTCGCAAAACAGCAAGAGGTTGCACCAATGCAGTAAAAATATTTTTTCTTAGAAATCAATCGATCAGTATGCACAAGAATTCATTGACGAAATATGGAATTGAAATAAACATAGAGGTAGTGGTCTATTCGCACTTTGAAGACGAAGGAATATTGGGAATTCTATCCTAAAGACCGTAACATCCAATTCACAACGTACAGGTTCAAGGTAATACGTCTAAAACCAATATATCGTCACCAGCGATGCCAAATTTGTACTCCTCCTATGACCTATGCAAATGAAAAAAAGCTTGGCAAAATGGAAGAGTAAGGACAACAAAAGCTAATTCAAAACCACAAACCTATATAGTTACAGCCTTACCTGACTCACTTGAAATTATTATTCATCTTTCCAATTTTTATCATCACCGTACTGGTATTCATGAGTCAATACTTCTTGAACGAGCTGATCAATTAGTAGAGCAAAAAGATAGCGTTGAGACAACAAATCTTTCTTTACTATTAAGTTTATTCACACTGGCTATTGTTGCTGGTGTTGTTTACTTGCGATCGAAACATATTGCCCTTTTAGTATTTGTTTTGCTTTATGTATCATGGATGCTTCGTTCAGCATTTTCATATCACTATCAAATTTTACAATTGCTTTATTATAACACATGAGTCATTAAACAGTATGCGCCTTTTTGGAAGACTAAATAAGAACTTATTGATCCAGTGTAATCGAAGCAGTACCTGACTCGATATCAACTTGAAAAAGAGGCGAAGCACTCGCTTTGACATAGGTGAATTCTTCTACCTTACTATCCTTTTTCAATTTGATTGAATAGGTACCTGAACCTTGCTGGTAGAAATCAAGAATCGCTTTTCGGTGTGTTACTTTTGCTGTGAAGATCATTACACCAGTTGAAGAATATACCTCAAGTGTAGCACCCAGAAGCACCTTGTCAACCTTAAAATAGAATAAATCTCTTTTTGTTGAAAGAACAGAAACCGAAGCATTTTTACTTTTGGCATATAGACCCATGCTGGCGGCAATCATGATAGTGATAAGTGTTAGTTTCTTCATAATTATGTTTTTTTCAAATACCATACTAACACAGTGCCACCAACATAAATGGCGTTTTTAACCTTTATTCTATATTCATAATGAGAATAGAGACCATTATGGGAAAAATATAGTTTTGCAAATTGATCGCTTATGAAAACGAATGCGAAAAATATAATCCAAATTGTATTTGGCTTTTTAAGAAAATACTATGTTTAGAGCCGAACACTTTTGAAAAAAGCAGTTGTAACCTAAGATTAATGGAATCTCAAATTAAGACTGACTATTAATGGGGTGCAACTCCTTCAACACCTATTCTCATTTACCTGTACCATGATGTAACTAAAGCATTCCGCATATTTCTTATTATTACTTTTGTGTGCTTCACGCTCTTTATCTTGTTTGCTTCTCCGCTCATCTTCACGGCTTATGTGCAATGCTATATTGGCCTGAGTACTATCATTTTACTTTTGTCGATACTGGTCATTATTATAAAGACGTACATGGAAAGTAGACAGGGTGCTGGCCTTATTTTGATCAGTGCTTTGATGGCCGTAAGTATTTTTGGATACGTAATTCTTACTTTTCACGGTATGTTCAAGCTCAATGAAATTGTTTTCAATATTGGATTTGTCATTCAATTTGCATTGACATTGTTCGCTGTTATCAGACGCGTCCATAAAATAAAAACCACACAAGACTATGATATAATGACGTTTGATGAAGCAACAAAAGAAAAACTTTAGTTCGACAGCTGTCAAAAAAAAAAAGTCGATTAACCAACTGCTGGCCAACCGACTTTCTTGCTTTGTGCTTTTTTTGCTTCTAGCGTTTTACTTTCAGCTTCTAGCTTTTTACTTTCAGCTTTCTACTTTTTACTTTCAGCTTCTAGCTTTTACTCCTTCCACTGAACCAACTTCGATTTATAGTAATCAATGTTCATGGCCTTCCAACGTGGCCCGTGATTGGCCAATCGAACTTTATACTCATCCCAGCTTTTCTTCTCGTTTGATGACCAGCCAATTTCTGCATAACCTGCTATTCGTGGGAAGATCATGTATTCAATATCATCCATGGTAACAATGGTTTCTGTCCATAGCGGAGCTTCAATACCTAAGATATTTTCCTTCGAAACACCATTCAAATAATCTGTTGGCTCCCAACTGTATGCGCTGTCCACTTCTATGTACGCAGCCCAATGCAATCCCAACTTTGTAGTGCTATCGTATTGCATATCCATGTACGTCCTCTTCGATGGGGACATAATTAATTTACTTCCTTTTTCAACCGCCAACTCCGCATACTTCTTTGAATGCCAAAATTGCGCGACAACATCTTCACCAATATCGCCTTGCGCAATCTCTTCCCAGCCAATCATAATCTTTCCATTCGCTTTAACAATCTCGCGGAATCGTTTCACAAATTCTATATAGTCTTCTTTTTTAGTAGCATGCGATTCATCACCACCGATGTGAATATACGGACCAGGAGTAATGGCCGCCAATTCACGAATAACATCATTCACAAATTTGAAAGTCTCCTCCTTTTCAATGCGAAGCGTGCTGAAGCCAACACCAATACCGGTATACAATTCTGTTGGTTTCGATTTTCCATTTAGTGTTTGATCTTCCTTTGTCAATTCAATGCGTCCTTCCACTGGCACAATCGTTCCTCCATTTAATTCACCATAAGATGATAACGCAGCATTGGTATGGCCCGGCATATCGATCTCAGGAATCACCGTGATATAACGACTCTGTGCATAGGCTACAATTTCTTTATACTGCTCCTGTGTATAAAACCCTCCCTTGCCTCCACCTACTTGTGTGCTGCCGCCATGCTTTGTTAAATTAGGCCACGACTTAATCTCTATACGCCACCCTTGATCATCGCTAAGATGAAGATGCAATACATTCATTTTATAATAGCTTATCATATCGATATAACGCTTCACATCATCTACACCAAAAAAATGGCGACCAACATCAAGCATCGAACCGCGATGGGAATAAGAAGGCAAATCACGAATGGTTGCCGTTGCTATTTCCCATGGACCTTCCTGTTTTGAAGCGAATTCTACTTTGGCAGGAAGTAGTTGACGAATCGTTTGAATACCACGAAATAATCCGGCAGGCTTATTAGCAGCAAGTGTTATCGATTCACTTGTAACGATTAAACTATACCCTTCTTCTCCCAAAGATGCATCCGCACCAGTGGTGGTTAAAAGAATACTACCTTTCGCACGCTCACCATTTGATTCAGCAACCGAAACGGGAAGTTGAAAACCAGTTGCCGTTTTAAGTATGTTAGACAAATACTGACCGATGGAAAGAATTTCTTCTGATCCACCTTCAACGGAAATACTCGATGATTCCACTAGCGCAAAAGTTTCTCCTGTTGCCTCAACTGAAGTTGGTTTCGGAATTACACTTTGCAACGCTTCTGCTGCTTCGGCAGAAGTAGACTTCGATGTATTGCACGATGATAAAACCACGCAAAAGGAAGCGACAATTAAAGTAGTAAAGAGTGAGATAGCGTGTTTCGGATAATTCATCTGATTAGTTTTTAACAGATGGAAAATTAAAGAATTATTACGCGTTTCGAATCATGATTTTATATGAACGCAAAATATTATGGGTGTGTACTTTGCACATGGAGATGAGAATGAGATTGCCCTTTCTACTAGGATGGATATATTAAAGCGTTATCCTATTGTTCTTACTGATTGCAACGTGTATGGCAAGGTTCGAAAAAAATAATCAAAAGAAAGCTTCAATCACAACTTCTTATTTTTCTTCTATTGATACACCAATCAGATCCTTTTGCAATCTTTTAAATTCATCCTTTCTAAAATGAAGGACAACAGCACCATACTCTGCCTTTGATCCGTACATGTTGGTGGCACTTTTTCCTTTCAATACATTAATTGACTGAATATCGCTTTCCTCCACGTATTTAAAAATATCCTGTTTCCTACATAAAATCTGCCCCTGATAAGTGTCTTCTGATTTTAAAACATACAATACTCCCTTATGGGTAAAATCAGGATACAAATTTAAGGTTACTTTCGTTGTGTCATTTTCGTGTAACATAATTTGAGCTTGAGCACTTCCTAAAAGGAAATAAACACAACCATGAGCACTACGATTTTTTTCATCATAATATAAG
>JBBRFY010000106.1:0-14727 GCA_038241205.1 Cytophagales bacterium | reverse complement strand
GATGTGATCGCCACGGATCATGCGCCTCATACAAGCGAAGAAAAAAACAACACTTATTTCAATGCACCTTCCGGTGGGCCATTGGTGCAACATAGTGTAGTTGCGATGATGGAGTTTTATCATCAGAAAAAAATCAGTTTAGAAAAAATCGTACAAAAGATGAGTCATAATCCCGCCATCTTGTTTCAGATTTCAAAGCGTGGCTTTATTCGCGAAGGCTATTTTGCCGATCTGGTTTTGGTTGATCCAAACAAACCCTGGATGGTAGAGAAAGAAAACATTATCTCAAAATGCGGATGGTCGCCATTCGAAGGAAATACCTTTGCATCATCCATAACCCACACCATTGTCTCTGGCCATTTAGCGTATGAGGATGGTAAGCTCAATGAAGATACACTTGGTCAACGTCTTACTTTCGAAAGGGCATAAAAAAACCCTCAAAATTTGAGGGTTTTGGGTGAATGACGGGACTCGAACCCGCGACCTCCAGAATCACAATCTAGCATTCTAACCAACTGAACTACAATCACCATGTTCCTTCTAAAAGGACTGCAAAGTTAGCCACGTGAGTTGATTTTGCAAACGGAGATTTTGAATACCTATGTTGAGGAGTTGATAGAACAATCAACTTCATGCTTAGATTACTGAACCTTCGTTGGAATTAAATCTTGATTACAATAGTTATTCACAAAAATCGTAATACACAATCTCGATTAAAAAGAGGTAACTCAAAACTTTGACCATAATCAAGATTGACATAAAACTTTTTTACCTGTAGGTTTAAAGTATGATAGGATGGATGGATTACAAAAATTTACCGCTACACGAAAAGATTGACTTGCTATACGAGCAAGGAACTTTTGTAATGTCCATTCGATATTACCGATACAAAATAAACCTCTACCTTTTTGAAAATTATTATCTGGAGGTTTTTGTAAACCACAAACATGCTTCCATCGAAAAGATAACCGAGCTTGGAATACACAGCACTCGCATGCAATTTTATTCTGACCAGATTGCATTGCCGGGAGATTTACTCCAAAAATAAAGGCTTCCAAATTGGAAGCCTTTATTTTTTATAATGCTATTGATAAAGTGCTATGCAGTTGCAGCGTTTACCTCATCAAATTTTTGAGACATTCTTAAGATAACTGATTTCTTGGCTTTGTAACCACAATACCCGCACTGAAAATGTTTTAATATTTCTCCTTCTTCAACCGTAGTAGGAAGTGTTACAATCTCTTCCTTCACAACTTTAAAGGTTTGGTAATTACATTCTGGGCATTGAAGTGCATGTAAGTGACCAGAATAACGTTCAATTTTTATGTAGCCTGTTTCTTCGTCTTTCCACACATCATAGTCGATAGAGAAAACGTGTTCTTCAGCTTGCATACCTTCATCCAGGTAAGAATCTTCTTCGTCTTCACTTAACAATTTCATTGCCTTACCTGTTTTCGGAGAAATTCTCGGTTGGTAGCGAAGTGCCTTCAATCTTTTCTCAATAAAGAAAGGATAGTAAAACTTAAGTAAGTTTTGAACGATGAGCGCAACGATCATACCCATTGCAAAAGTGATAAAGAATCGCACCACAATCAGCAAGGTGGTAAGTGTTACGATGTTGGAGTTGGCGTAAAAGCATCCCCCAATAATCAAAACGATTGCGGCAATCCATAATGTTTTGATCTCACTTTTGTTAATGTAATCGTATTTTGCTTTTGCATCGCCTAACGTTATTAAACGGATGACGTGATATAAAACAATCACGATTGAAATAGCCCATGCTGCGTAAGCAATGTTTTCGGCCATTCCATTCCAAGAATCAAACTGATGTGGATCTACTATTGGTTCGTCAATCATGTTATTGGTTGGTTATGATAATCCTCTTAGCAAATATAAAATCCTGTTTCAATTTAACCTAACAAGTAGGGGTATAGAATGCGTTAAAGCTACAATATTTTACTGCTTTTCAATATACCAGATGTGCTTCTTCCGTTTGATTAGCCAACAAATGCACGAATGATGGCGGCTGATTCCTCGGGTTTTTCGAACATGCCCATGTGTGCAACTTGTTTTAACACATGTACTTGTGCCGATTCACACAACTTCGACTGACTCAAAATTGAATCGGCTGGTATTCCTGCATCTGCCTCTCCGGCAAGAAATAACACAGGAATTTTTAATTTTTTCAGAGTGGACGTTCGGTCTGGTCGGTTCCGCATGGCAAGAGTATAGCCCACCACCGCATCACGGTCAGACTGCACTACAATAGTACGAACGGTGGCAATTGCCTTGTGATTTTGATTTGCAAAAAGGGGCGGAATAAAATTGGAGGTAAAGGCCAGCACGCCATTTTTCTCAATAAAGTCTACTGCCTTTTGCCTCGATTCTTTTTTTTCTTCCGAATCCGACAAGGCAGTAGAATGAAATAACCCCAATCCTGAAAACAAATCGGGGCGCTTCTCTGCCATAGCAAGCGCTACATATCCGCCAAGAGAATGGCCAATAAGAGTGCTGTCAAAAATTTTTTCGGATAAAATCCATTCTAGTAAAGAGTCTGCTACCTCATCAATTGTGAACGGTAATTTTGGTAACGGACTTTTACCAAATCCCGGAAGGTCAACCGTAATTACGGTGTAGGTATTTGAAAGCAATGGAGAAAACTCGTTCCACACACTTTTATCCATAGGAAAACCATGCAGTAAAATGATGGGCTTACCCGTTCCAAATTTCGTAAAAGAGAGAGAAGTCATTAGATATACTTTGTTATAGGTTCTAACATTTCGATAACGGCTCGCTCAATACCTTCAACATCGAAGCCGCATTCGCGATGCAATTCAAATTGCTCTCCGTGTTCTACAACCCGATCAGGGATGCCCAAGCGTTTTACTTCTGCCTGATATTGATGGTCGGCCATAAATTCAAGAACAGCACTGCCTACACCGCCTTGCAAACATCCGTCTTCAACTGTAATTATTTTCTTAAAGTTTGAGAAAACCTCGTGCAGCATTTCTTCATCGAGCGGCTTTACAAAACGCAAGTCGTAATGCGCAACATTAATATTCAATTTTTCTAAGCGATCACAAACCTCCGTGGCATAGTTTCCAATATGCCCAATGGTAAGAATAGCCAACTCATCTCCTGATCGAAGTTTGCGGCCCGTTCCGATTATAATTTCTTTCATCTCCGTTTTCCAATTGGGCATTACGCCTTGGCCGCGCGGGTAGCGAATTGAAAAAGCTTGTTCTTTTCTAGGAAGCTGTGATGTAAACATTAGATTCCGAAGTTCGGCTTCGTTCATTGGCGATGCTACAATCATATTGGGAAGACATCTAAAATATGCGAAGTCATACGCGCCATGATGCGTTGGTCCATCGGCACCAGCAAAACCGGCACGATCAAGACAAAAGTTAACCGGCAAGTTTTGAATGCATACATCGTGAATTACCTGATCGTATGCGCGTTGCATAAACGAACTATAAATATTACAAAACGGAATTAATCCTTGTGTCGCCAATCCTGCTGAAAACGTAACAGCATGTTGCTCGGCAATGCCCACATCAAAAGCGCGATCGGGCATTTCTTTCATCATAATATTTAAAGACGAACCAGAAGGCATAGCCGGAGTAATGCCCATAATTTTATCATTTGCGCGCGCCAACTCTACTAAGGTATTTCCGAAAACATCCTGATACTTTGGTGCTTGAGGCTTGTCGTAATTCTTCTTGTGTATTTCGCCTGTAATCTTATCAAATATTCCGGGGGCGTGCCAGGTTGTGGCATTTCCTGCTTCGGCAGGCGCATAGCCTTTTCCCTTTACGGTTATACAATGAAGAATTTTTGGTCCTTTAATATTTTTAAGGTCATTGAAAATTGTGACCAGGTGATTAACATCATGACCATCTACCGGACCGAAGTAGCGAAGGTTTAGCGATTCAAATAAATTACTTTGACTGAGTAAGGTTGACTTAATTCCGTTTTCTACTTTCGAAACAATCTCTTGGGCACTTTTTCCAAACATGGAAAGTTTGCCAAGCAAATTCCAAACATCATCCTTTAATTTATTGTACGTGCGCGATGTCGTAATATCCGTAAGGTAATCTTTCAGCGCACCGACATTCGGGTCGATGGCCATGCAATTATCATTGAGAATAATCAGCACATTAGAATCCGCCACGCCTGCATGATTCATGGCTTCGAAGGCCATGCCGCCCGTTAGCGCGCCATCACCAATCACAGCAATGTGTTGTTTATCTTGCAGCTTTAAATAGTTTGACGCAACGGCCATGCCGAGCGCAGCAGAAATAGAAGTAGATGAATGCCCCACGCCAAACGTATCGTATTCACTTTCCTTTCTTTTCGGGAAACCCGAAATGCCGCCATACATTCTATTGGTATGAAATTCTTCTTTGCGACCGGTTAAAATTTTATGTCCATATGCCTGATGGCCAACATCCCAAACCAGTTGATCATATGGCGTATCAAAAACATAATGCAACGCCACTGTTAATTCAACTACGCCAAGGCTTGCGCCAAAATGTCCGCCATATACCGATACATTGTCTATAATATATTGGCGCAGTTCATCACAAAGCTGAACCAGTTGAGCCTGATCCAATTTTTTAATATCCTGAGGAGAATTGATCTGGGATAAAAGTCTTCCGGGTGTAATTAACATAGAGTCTCTGGTGTCAACAATCCATAAACAAGCTCGGAAGGTAACTGTTTACTCTTGGTTTTCAATAGGTCAGAATAATCTGTTATTCTGCGCTTGTCTACGAAAAACCTTTGCAACATGGATTTTTGAGCTGATTAAAAGACAAAATTAATATTTCTATGAAAAAGACGTTAGCTGAACCCATCTTTTAATATCCCCGCAAGCGATCACTAATGGCGCTTTTGAAGAGATGGACAAGTTGCACTTAACTAATCGAATTGATTTGCCCTATGAACAAGGTTTTTGCCGGATTATAAATAAATTTGCCCCTCGCTTATGACAACAACACAAGAAGATTTTGAGATAAAACTCCCCCTTTTCGAAGGCCCGTTCGATCTATTGCTTTTTTTTATCGAACGTGATGAATTAGACATTTACGATATTCCGATCTCCAAAATCGCCAACGATTTTTTGGATTACATCAAGCATTTGGAAGTGCTTAACATTGAAGTGGCTAGTGAATTTATTTTAGTGGCAGCAACGTTAATGCGCATTAAATCAAAAATGCTATTGCCAAGACCTCAGCTTGATGAGAAAGGTAATGAGATTGATCCGCGCGAAGAGTTGATCAAACACCTTTTAGAATACAAGAAATATAAATCGGTTGTTGAAGGATTCCACCGTCTCGAAGAAGAAGAGTTAATGAAAGAGAAGCGAGGCAACTTGGTGAAAGAGTTACGAGCGCTTGCCGAAATCACCAACGTTGAAGCCGAACTTCAAGACGTTACCATCTATAAACTGATGGCCATTTTTGAAAAAGTGGTAAAGCGATTTGATGCCGCTAAAAACAAACCGGTGCATCAGGTAATTCAGTATCCTTATACTGTTGAGTCGCAGAAAAAATATCTAGTAGAAGAACTTAATAAAAAACCGCGTCTTTCTTTTAATGAGTTATTAGAAAGTTACCCGACACGTATTGGTGTTATTTTTAATTTCCTTGCCATTTTAGAAATGCTGGCATATCAACTTATCACGATTCAAGTTGGAGAAGGATTTAATAATTTTTGGGTTGCTAAAGTAGAAGAGCCAGAGGCGATTCTTTGAGGGTTGCGTGATGCCAATTGCCAGTTACTGGTAACCGGCAACTGGCAACCTGTACTGAACATTTCATCAACGTAAATTGATTTGCCGATAGTTGTGTTTTTTGGAAACCTTGCCTCAAGCATAAAGATCATCTTTATCTACGGTGGCCACTTCTAAAAAGAAGCTGGCCACTTTTGTTGTTACGGCCTTAAAGTATTTCTCACCTTTTTCCGCTGATGCTTTTCGCGGATCGCCAACACCGGTATCGTTCGTTACCTTCATCCACTTTCGTTCTGCCCATGCCCACCCTTCGCGAATTGCTGTGATCTTAAATTTCTTTGCCGCTCCATCACCCGCTTCCGCCAAGGGGCGAACTAATTCTGGTTTTAAATGCAGCATAACACTCGTCTCCATTTCGCCTGCATGATCATCTTTATTCTCGAAAAAATCGTTTTGATCAACTGCCTTAAACCAGTTGCATTGACAGAGAAACATGGATGGAAATTGTAAACCCAATTCACGGATCATAGTTTTAAAGTCATTACCTCCATGACTATTTAAAATGATGAGTTTAAATATTCCGTGTCTGTTTAAAACTTCTACTACATCACGGAGCACTAGCAACTGCGTTGATGGATTCATATTGATATCAAGCATAACATCAAACTGGCCCGTGTTAACACCAAACGGAATAGCCGGTAACACAATTACCTTTGCACCTTGCTCCCACGAAATTCGTGCGGCCTCTGCTGCTACATAATCCGCTTCAATAATATCAGTGCCATATGGCAAATGGTAGTTGTGCGCCTCGCACGCACCCCATGGAAGAATCGCTACATCAAAAGATGAATCTTTAATAGTCTTCCAATTATTTTCAGCAAGTATGTAGGGGCGCATAGATGAAAAATAAATTTATTGTTTCGTTTACTATAAGAATCAATACTTTCTAACTCAACAACATCCTCCGCCATCATAAAACCATGTTGATTCTGAAATGAAGATGTCACTCCTGTTTAAATTTTTTAATGCTCCGGCAGTTTTATCACAAACAGCAAGCGGCTGATTTTGCATTATTATATGACCGTTTTTATCATCAAAATATTCTTCGTTGCCATAATAGATCGCAGTCTTACCTGTGAAAACACAGGGGCCATCTTTTGGCATAGGATCTTTTATCGCGCAGACTTCTACGCTTTCAATGTAAATAAGTTGATCGGTATCATAATGTGCAGAATCAAGTAAACGGTATGGTCGCTTGGCGCGGATTTCAACAGTGCCGAAGCCAACATCGGTAATCATTTTTATATAATCTTGTAGCGGTAGTGCGCCACTTAAACACAACGCACGAAGCCGTTCATCTTGTTTTAGCGACTCCGGCATTTCTGTTTCACACGTTGGATCAGAAAGTACCAATCTTCCGTGTGGTTTCAATACGCGATACATTTCGCGAAGTGCTTGCTTTAAATCGTCATGTGTAAAAATATTGAACAAACAATTTTGTGCTGCTACATCAATAGATTGATCGGGCACAGGTAAATTTAAAGCATCACCATTTCGCAAATCAACAAACTCAGATTTAAACCATTCATTTTGCTTTTCTGCTTCAACAAAATTATCGCGACTTGCGGTAAGCATTTCATCTACAACATCAATACCTATCACGCCAGCTTTTCTTCTACTGAAATATGCAAATTGCAGTAGCTCCATTCCTCCGCCAACGCCTACATATAGTATAGAAGGATCATTAACGAGATCACGTGGATTAACCGTACTTCCACATCCATAATTCATATCCAACATTTTTTTCGGAATGGACAAGCCCGGAAGTTGCCAAACAGGAGTTGTTGTACAACACAATCCTTTCTGCGGATTTTCTGCTGCTTCTTTGTAAACGTTGCGTGTGGTTTCGAGATAGGTATCCATGAAGGGATTTTGGTTGATTATTATTTGTTAATCGTTACATGCGAATGGTTTATTTCAAACTGAATAAATCGTAAATGACAAAACCAAAATCTACAATCTAAAATTATACAGTAGCGCCCTGGCAACTTGATCCCGCGCCAGCGGTACACGCAAAACAATGCTGACTAATTATGATCTCTCTACTTTCTAAAGCATCAACATCAAACGCACTAATATGCTGACCTATTTTCTCTTCTAGTTTTAACCCAAGCATCTGATTGAAATCGCAATCATATAAAAATCCTTGCCAGTCAATTGAAATAGTATTACGACACATTACACCTTCTACTGCTGCCGGATTAAAGGCATTCACTAATTTTTCCATATACTCTTCATAATTTCCAGAGTCAATTAAGAAATCAAGAAAGCGACTTATTGGAATATTGGTGATGGTAAATAAAGTATTGAAATCAATATCAAAATGCTCTTTCAATTCTTTTTTGAAATCGCGTTGTAACTGTTGCTGATCGCCCGGTAAAAATGCGCCCGTTGGGTTGAACACCAAATCCAACGTTAACCCTGTACCTTCTTTTCCGTAGCCTACTTTATTTAACATTTGCAAGGCCTCAATCGAATCTTTGAATACGCCATCGCCACGTTGTCGATCAGTCTTACTTGCATTATAAAATGGAAGCGAGGAACAAATTCGAACGTTATTTTCTTTAAAAAACTCAGGCAGGTCGTAGTACTTAGGGTTTGCCCGAATGATGGTAAGATTCGATCGAACTATAATTTCTTCTACGCCAGCGCTATGTGCCTGGCTCACAAACCAGCGAAAGTCTGGATTCATTTCAGGGGCACCTCCTGTAATATCAAGTGTTTTGATTTTTGTTTTTGCCAACACGTCCAAACATTGCTGCATAGTTTCGCGCGTCATTATCTCTTTTCGATCTGGCCCAGCATCAACATGACAATGCTTGCATACTTGATTGCACATGTAGCCAATGTTCATTTGAAAAATTTCAATAGACGATGGCTTTAGTGGAAAGTGACCAACTGGGGTAATCTTTTGCTGAAAGGTAGCGACAGCGCCATTTGCAAAAACTCCCTTGTTTAGAATTTCTACCTGGCGCTGTTGACTAGCCAGTTGATGATGACGTGCATGAAGACTTTTTATCATGAAAAATTATTCGTTGTAAAATGTTATCGTTGATTGTTGTTTCAATGTCTCCAAACAACAATCAACCATTCTCTAACAATTATTGCTACATAGAAAGTTTCTTCGCTTTGTTCATCATCATTACTCCGTGAACCAATGATGCACCTCCACGAATTGCAGCTGCTACGTGTATTGCTTCCATCATACCTTTTTCTGTTGCGCCCTTCTCTAAAGAATCCTGCGTATATGCATCGATGCAATACGGACATTGAACGGTGTGAGCTACAGCCAAAGCGATTAACGATTTTTCTCTTGCAGTAAGATCGCCTTCTTTAAATACCTCTCCATAATAATCGAAGAATTTGCTGGCGAGATTGCTATCCCAATCAGCAATGGTTGAGAATTTTTTTAAGTCGGCAGGATTGTAATACGTGTGTTCCATAGTTTTTTTATTAAAGGTATGATTAGAATTCTTAAAGAAATATCGCATGCGCGACAAACTTGAAACAAAGTTTGGTAAACGAAGTTTAAACTATTTATCATTTAACGTTGGCAATGCGATCTTATATGTCTTACCTTTTTTAACAGTAAGCTTTTCACCACGCAACCAAGGATTGTGGAGCATGAGAAGTTTGTAGTTTGTTCCGTTCGCTTTAGCAAATGTTACAAAGTCGTTTATGGTTTCCGAAACCTCAACATACCGAAGTGGTTCCTCTGCATAGAGATTACGCTCATTGATTATGAAACCATATTTTGCAGGGTGCTCCATAATTTCCTTTATCGCTGCAATGCGAAACACATATCGCGATGTTTCATCATTTAAATAAAGATCATAAAATGAATTTTCATGTTGATCATTAATTGCGCGCTGCAAACCACTCCGACCTCTATTATACGAAGCTGCAACTAATGTCCAGTCTTCAAATTTTACATACGCTTTCGTTAAATATTTACACGCGGCCTCGGTGGCCTTTAGTGGATCATATCGTTCGTCTACTTCGCGGGTAATTTCCAACCCGAGTTCTCTACCAGAGTCTGCCAATATTTGCCAAAACCCAATGGCCTCTTTTGGAGATCGGGCATTGAGAAGATTGCTTTCAATTAATGGAAGGTATTTAAAATCATCGGGTATGTTGTATCGATCTAAAATAGGTTTCATCTGCGGAAGCCAACGATGCGCGCGCTTCATTAAAAACAATGTATTGCTGTGCAGATAACAATTGATTTGTAGTTCTTTATCAAAACGTTCGCGCACATCGGGAACATTCATCGGAATATTTTCGCCAGCAAACGAAACTTTTTCAGGAAGATCGTACGCAATAGCAGCAACAAACGAAGGATCCGCCATCGTGGCAACAGCCGGATCGGATATTGGACGATCCTCCATCACGCTCTTACTTCGCCATTGTGTATAGGCAATGTAGGAGAGTAATATCGCAACAATACCTATCCACAGTCCAATTGAATTTGTCTTTACGTTTTTTGTCAATGCTGAAAAGCTTTTTGGATTTCTAAAAAAATGATGAATGTAAATTATATTTTACCGAACATAAATGATTGAAAGCCTTTTTATTTTAAATCACTAAATGCTATAAATGGCAAAGCCTTTTCTATGACGACTTTGATAGTAACGAATATCAATCCGTAATTTGTTCAAAGTATAAAAGTTTTCATCTTTATTGCAGTTGCCTAATCTTATCATTTATTTGATCGATGTAGCTATGATATTTTGATGGCACATTACTTTTCATTTGGTCCAAAAGCCAAAATGATCTTACACCATTAAAATTATATTCTAAATAAATTCCACCCCAATCACCTGCGTCTGGCTGCCCAATTACAATATGTTTTTCTTTTAGTAAGTCCATAGGAAAATCATTTATCAAGTCTTTTGTATCTAAATACTTTTGTTCAGATAGTTGGACATACTTTGCCACGTAAAATTCGTTCGCGTTTGGATATTCGTCTTTGGTGTCTTCAAAAATTTTTTCTTTTTCAAGCCGGAATATTTCAACGCACTCCTCACCAACACATTCTCCATAAAAATGTCCAAAAATAATATAGTCTGAGTTTGATAACACAAGACCTTCCTCTTTGCAAGATGTTAGCAACGCTATGACGAGGCATGTCAGCAGCAATAGTTTCCGTGTCATTCTATTAAAATTAAGTTGTAAAAAAATGTCAATTGGTTTCATAAATAATTCTATAAAACCAGAACCACGTGCTGTCTAAACTCACAATGCAAATTCAGTTTATAGTTTCGATCCAAAATTATTTTTTATTAAAAATCTAGGAGGAAAATCGGTTCGTTTTCAAATAAAATTTCTAGAAGTTTGGTGACAATAAATATTTAGAATAAAAATCATCTATAGCTTTTACTGCTTCTTCTGGTGTATCAACCAATGTAAATATTCTATCATCAGTTTCAGCAATCATTTTTTCAGCGGCCAATACATTCATAAACCAATCGATCAATCCTTTCCAGAATTTTTTTCCTACCAATACAATTGGAAACTTTCCAATCTTTTTTGTTTGTATTAAGGTAAGCGCTTCTGTCATTTCATCTAACGTTCCAAATCCTCCGGGCATTACAATAAAACCTTGAGAGTATTTCATAAACATTACTTTACGCACAAAGAAATAATCGAACGTAATAAGTTTATCTGGGTCGATATAAATATTTCCTTTCTGCTCGTGTGGCAGATAGATATTAATTCCTACCGATTTACCTTTGGCACGATTCGCCCCGCGATTACCGGCTTCCATTATTCCCGGGCCACCACCGGTTATTACGCCATAGCCATGCTTTACTAATTTAAATGCAATCTTATCGGCCATCTTATAATACGGATTGGTTGGCTTTACGCGTGCCGAGCCAAAGATGGTAACACAAGGTCCAATCTTCGCTAACTTTTCAAAGCCTTCAACAAACTCGCTCATTACTTTAAAGATTACCCAACTGTCTGAGCTCTTTATCTCAGCCCAATCTTTATCTTTAAAAGCGTTGCGTATTAAATTTTCTTCTGCTAGTTGTGCGGGCGATACAATACCATCTGTTTTGTTCTTCTTACTCTTCATGCTGGTGTACGTTAACCTTTAAACGAATATACAAGGATAACCGAAAAGTAAAGAAAATAAATTGGATGGCGTTTTTGCTTATGCAATGTGATACACCATTTTACTTGCGCTTCGAGTACATCCTTTCTTAATATTGATGATCGTTATCGGCAAGGTGACATTGTTTAGGAAAGCGAAACAATATAAAATAATACAATCAATTTTAATTTTTGATTAACAAATCACGTAGCGCATTCTCAAGGTTATAGAACTGAAAAGAAAATCCTGCATGTTGAATTTTGGCTGACGACACTTTACTTCCACCGAGTACAATGTCGGCCATTTCTCCGACAATTAATTTAAGTAGAAAACCAGGAATGGCGGGAAGGAACAAGGGTCTTCTCAAGACCTTTGCAATAGCACGTGTCATCGCTCGGTTTGTTACCGGATGTGGCCCTACACCATTGTACGTTCCTGTCATCATTGTATCTTCTACAGCCTTGCAGAAAATGGCACACAAATCATTGATGTGAATCCAACTTAAACACTGATTGCCTGAACCCAATGGCGACCCAACAAATAATTTCACTGGCAACATCATTTCTTTTAACGCCCCACCTTTTTCACTCAACACAATTCCGATTCTAATTTTTACTACACGAATGTTTAGCGATTCAATTTTGTTTACCTCTGCTTCCCATCGCTGTGTTACACGCGCCAAATAATCTGTACCCGCAGTACTTAATTCTGTCATCTCCTCATTTCTTTCAAATCCATAATAGCCAATGGCAGAAGCCGAAATAAAAGAAGTAACGTGGTGACTGCGTTTTTTCAAAACATCAAATAAAAATTGAGTCGACTGCGTGCGACTCTCTAAAATTTCTTGCTTGCGTTTTTCTGTCCACCTTTTATCTGCAACGCCCGCTCCTGCCAAATGAATTATTGTATCAATACCTTGTAGCGCCTCATCATCCATTTGTTGCTTGGCAATGTCCCATACAAATGACCTTACCTTTCCATCACTTTTTTTGCTTCTGCTTAAATGAGAAACTACATGTCCTTTTTTTAAAAGCATGTTGGTTAAATAACTTCCGATTAATCCGGAGGCTCCGGTGATAAGGATATTGCTCATTACATTTTAAGTTTAGAAGTTACTAGTTGATGATGTGCTTGTGATTTGACCTGCAAAAAATTAAGAAGGCTAAACTGTTCTATTATTCTTCAACATCAAATTTAAGTGTCTTACAATGTATATCGCCTCGATCCTCAAATTTGATTTAACCTATTCTAGTTTCGCTTTTAGAATTCTGAATCAATCATTAAACATAAACCACACTAAAAAGTTTACGGTCTTGTTTGTAATGCTGTTGATCTAATCCATAACCCTTGATTGGTGTTAAACTTGAGAATCACCTCTACGAATTCGGTGTTAAATTCTACCGCGATAAAATTCAAATTCAGGTTGATGAGGCTTTGCGCGCATCGTTATCTTTTCTTTCTCCATCGATATGTTTTTTCAGGCCTAACATCCGTCATAACAACAATTCCTCTGTTTCTCAATATCATCTCAATTATTGTTTCGGTAGTGTCAAATTGTAATGCCAAATCCTTTGTTGATACACCTTTTAAATATCTTTCTTGCAAATTCTTTTTGTCGTTCTCTGAAAAATGCAAAACTCCATCTCCTGGTTTCACTGGGATCTTTTCGTGGAAGTCGAGTAGAACCGCTACAAGGTCCATTAGAATAGCCGGATTGATTTTTATTTTTTGACCGTCTGATTTATTGTTATGGATTCTTTGTAAAATTTCAATATACAACGATCCATTGTCGTGTTTAATCAGGTCAATAAAGAATGAGCTTTTATCAAACTCAAGCTGTTTTGTCTCAAGGATTTTTCTCATAGGTAACAGTTGAATCTTAACGCTTGTCATTGATGCCCAAAACAACAGGCTATAAAAACTGTGCGATATAAATACTCGCTGTGTTTTCCTTTTTGCACATGAAACTTGTCAGCACCGACTGAGATCATCTACATACCTCAACGATTCTTGCGTTGATGAGATCTTACCACCAACAATATTCGAACGATCACAAATGCGTTACTGCTACTTCAGATTGTGTAGAAGATTTAACGTCCATATCCATCGGCCCCATTTTCATTTTCATTGTCATATCTAAATTAGAAGAGTAGGTAGACATATAATTTTTCGTAATGTCGAATGTCATCTTGCCTTTGCCCGCGCCTTCCGCTTTCATGGTTCCTTCATTCATTGAAAGATCCATTGTCATAATTACGTTGGTATCAAACAGTGCCATTTCCGCGGTAAAAGATTTCAGCGTATAAGTCGTTTTAACAATCATCTTCAATTCCACACCGCCTTGTATCGGCATATTCATCGGAACCTCTTGTGTAAATTGATCGCCTACCTTCATCGGTTTTTCAGGAAAGGCAATTTGCACACCCATCTGATCTGACATGTTGATCATCATTTTTTTTATCTCCTCTGTCACCGCTTCGCCTTCAACATTCTCTATTTTAATTTTGCCATTGCTATCAGCAAAACCGGTTGCCTTCATGTCTTTTAAAACATTTCCTTGTGAAGGTAATTCCTTATCGCCCATGGTCTGTTTCATTTCAAACGTGGTGTATTTAATTGCAATGGGAATTTCCTTCTTGCTGTTAAACTGTTGCGTTTTCATCTCAACCAAAATATTCTGGGTCATATCCATTTTAAGTGGAAACGTCATGCCCGAACCTTTCAATTGTTCCTTGGTAGCCTCATCAACCTGTGCATCCATCAAAATGCTAGTGATGTTTTTGGTTTCCAGATTATATTGGTGATTGGGTATGTAGGCTACCTTTAGTTTAAT
>JBBRFY010000105.1:0-14919 GCA_038241205.1 Cytophagales bacterium | reverse complement strand
GTGTTGCGTGAAAAGAATTCGTCTCTGGCAAAACGTTGTTGGTAAATGTATATGTAGCCGGCTTCTATAAAGAAATTTTTACTTAGCATGTAGTCAACCGTAACGTAAATTCTATTTTGATCGAAAATATTTTCCTTGCTATTCAGCATAATTTCATCTGAAACTCGAAGATTGAGTATGGTTTTATCATCCTTGTTTTTCAACAGCGGTATTTTTGCCTGAAGGCGATATCGAATACGAAGTAAATAGAACGCAGAATCCAAAACACTTTGTTGCGTGTTGGTCTCTAAAAAACGATTGTCTAATCGAAGTCGATTTTGGATTGATATTTTTCTTACCGGTTGATCATAATTAACTTCAACGGTCGGTCTTAATTCGGTTGCAACGTGTGTCGATTTTTTTTCGGGGAATTGATTGTAAATGGAAGATACAGTTAACCCACCACCAAAATCCCACTTACCTGTTTTGTAATGTAAATGCGAGTGTATTATAAATTGATTCTCTGCATCGGGATTAATAAATCTTCTATTGTCGAAAATGTTTTGCCAATACAATTTCGGAGAGAAATTCAATTGGTTTTGATAATAAATCCAATAAAGTGTTTGATGGTGGACTACTCTCTCTTGCGCGCGAGCAGACAGTCCAAGAAATAAAATGGCAATGACACTATACTTTTTCAAGATTGAATTTTTTTAAATTTTAACTTGTGACGTAAATATTAATGTGCGGGAATAATTTTGCCAACGCAATCTCCGAAGCCAATACGAACGCCATCTTTCTCAGCACTGCCACGCATCACAATGGTGTCGCCATCGTTTAAAAATGTGCGTTCGGTTCCATCGCTCATGTGCAATTTTTTTTCTCCGTTTCTGGAAAGTTCAAGCAACGAGCCGTACGACCCGGGTGATGGGCCGCTAATGGTTCCGGAAGCATATAAATCGCCCACTTCAATGTTACATCCATTTATGGTGTGGTGTGCCAATTGTTGATTGATGTTCCAATACATGTACTTAAAATTAGATCGGCACAATACGGTTTCAGATAATTTTTCGGCTTGAAGAATTACTTCCAGAACAATATCAAAATTCTTCGGGCCACCGAAAGTAAGGTAGGGGAGAACATGCGGATTTTGTTCAGGCCCATCTACTCGAAAAGGTTCAAGCGCATCCATTGTTACAACCCATGGAGACATGGTTGATCCAAAGTTCTTACTAAGAAAAGGACCCAGCGGAACATATTCCCAAGTCTGAATATCGCGCGCTGACCAATCATTAAACAACACAAAACCTACAATGAAATCTTCAGCATCGGCAGTATGTATAGACTCGCCTAAGGTTGTTTCTTTACACGTGATGAAAGCAACTTCTAATTCAAAATCCAATTTGTTTGATGGACAAAAAACGGGAAGATCAGAATCCTTTGGTTTAACCTGTCCGCGTGGGCGCTGAATGGGCGTGCCCGAAACAACAATAGAAGATGCGCGTCCATGATAGCCTACCGGTAAATGTTTCCAGTTAGGAAGCAGTGCATTCTTCGGATCGCGAAACATTGAACCGACATTCGTTGCATGTTCTTCGCTGCTATAAAAATCGGTATAGTTGGGTATGCGCACAGGGATAAGCAATTGCACATCTTTCCTTGCAATAATAGATTTTTTTCTTGCCTCCGAATTTAATTGAAGTTCGTTGTTATCGTGTTGAAGAAGTTCTGATATACGTTCACGCACTAAGCCTACTTTTCTTTTACCGAGAGCGAAAAAATCATTAAGGTATTTTTGATTAAAGATATTGTCAGGTAAATCTTGGTTGGAAAACAATCCTTCATTTTGTAATGCCGCTAAGTTTAAAACGAAATCGCCAATGGCCACGCCTGCCATAGGCAACGATCGATCTGTTTTAAAAATCCCGAAAGGAAGGTTTTGAATTGGAAAATCAGAACCTTTAGGAATCTCTACCCAGCTTTTGAGTTGGGGATTGTTGGCTTGGATCATAAAAAAAATTAGGTCCCTTGTTATAGAGACATAAATTTAATGGGTTTTTACTTCCTTTCGCTATGCGTCTTGTATTATTCCTTAAGGCGAAGTTGTGGATATACCTAAATGCATTTCACGCAAAGGCGCCAATGTCTAAACGCAAAGAACGCAAAGGGATACTCAATGAACCGACTCCAATTGGTAAGCGAATTTCTGCGCGGCCTCCCTTTGCCTTTTCTGTTCCAACCGATTCTAAATCTTTATTCAGTGATAAGGTAATGTTCGATTTTGAAAGCTCATTTAACTCAACCGATTTTCGAGCCATCGTTATGTTTTGCTGAATTCGATTTCCCTGGAAAATTGGCACTGACAGTGAAACCCCTGCTAAATAATTAAACCTTATTTTTTCTATATCAGGTTGAAAGCCATTTTTAAAGCCGGCACCAGCCTGAAAATTTAAAGAAGGAAGTCGATTGTTAAACGCAAGTTTCTGATCTGATCTTTGCACTTTCTGTTTTTAAAGTGGCAACCAACAACTCTGGATTTTTTTTCTGTACTAGCCGGATCAATTTGCGAAACAGGAAAATTAAATTGAGTTGAGTTTGGTTCGGTTGACAAACCAGTGGTATAGGTAAGCAATGCTATTTGTGTTTCATATTTGAAACACTAGCTGATGTTCCAAACGCAGCACCACCATTATTTTAACAAGTATAGGTAAGCGGTTTGTTATTACGCCACGACAATGTAATGGTGGATCTTTCAGACGAGCATCAAAAAGTATTGGGAAAAAATGAATACGAAAATGATCACTACCTTGTTGAAGATTATGGAATACAACGAAAATCGTGATGCTTTAATATGATTTCTACTCCAGAAGCTTTTACCAATCAACTTCACGCCCAGCGTCCTCACGACTGGCAATCTATTCTAGATTCGTTAACAACAACTTCACCGACAAGCTTACGCGTTAACGAAGCCAAAGGATTTCCGCATACCTATACTGAGAAAATCCCCTGGTGTAATAGCGGATATTATTTAAATGAGCGGCCCTCGTTTACACTTGACCCAACCTTTCATGGCGGTAGTTATTATGTGCAAGAGGCGAGCTCCATGTTTTTGGAGCAAGCGTTTATTCAAACCGTTGATCGAAGCAAATCATTAAATGTTCTTGATCTTTGTGCAGCACCCGGTGGAAAGTCAACACACCTTTTAAGTTTGATGAATCGAGAAAGTCTGTTGGTTGCCAATGAGGTAATTCGTTCGCGCGCTTCTATTCTTTCTGAGAATATTCAAAAGTGGGGATATTCAAATGCAGTGGTAACCAATAACGATCCGCAAGACTTCGCACGGCTGAACGGTTTTTTTGATGTAATGGTGGTTGATGCACCTTGTTCGGGCGAGGGTCTTTTTCGCAAGGATGCCAACGCCATGAATGAATGGTCGCTCGATAATGTGGCATTATGTTCGAAGCGCCAACGCAGAATTCTTAGTGATGTTTGGCCAGCTTTAAAGCAAGGTGGTATTTTAATTTATTCTACCTGTACCTATAACGAACAAGAGAATGAAGAAAACCTTGCATGGTTAAAAGTAGAGCAGGGTGTTGAATTCATTTCTCTTCAACTTGATCCTTTCTGGAACATTGAACAAACAACAAGAGATAATGTAATGGGGTATCGTTTCTTTCCACATAAAGTAAAGGGCGAAGGATTCTTCTTGTCTGTAATGCGAAAGACCAATGGAGGAGAAAGTAGAATGAATTATAAAAAATCATTTACTGCTCCATCGAAAAAGATCATCGATCAACTCAGTGAGTGGGTACATACACCCGATGAAAAAACCTTCATCATCCGCAATGATCAGGTTCAATTTTTCCCGAAGAACAAGCACTTCGAAATTGAGTTCTTAGCCAAGAACCTTTACCTCATCTCTGCGGGAACTTCCATGGCAACGGTGAAACACGATAAGCTTATCCCCGAACATGCATTGGCATTATCAATAGAATTAAACAAAGATCACTTTACTGTATTGAATGTAGCGCTAGCAGAAGCACTTCAATATTTGCGAAAAGAAACATTGAATGTAAACGGAGAAAAGAAAGGCTTTGGATTAATTCAATACAACAACGTTCCGTTGGGATGGGTGAATGTGTTAGATAATCGGATGAATAACTTGTATCCGGCTGAGTGGCGCATTAGGAAAGGTTAATGGTTATCCGTTAATAGGTAATCGTCTTAACTTGAAAGTTCTGTCTTCCAGGAGACAGGGTGAAATTTTAAATTTTCAGAGTTCATGCAGATGTAACAACACACCCAATTTCACACCCCCGATTAACGGACAACGATTAACCATTAACTCTTCGCCTCATCAACAACTTCAACCCCAAGCCCGTCATTCTCATCCGTCCTAACAATAGCCGTGTCCTCAATCAAAATAACAAAGTGTCTTAAATATTTCGTTTGAGAAAGTATAATTCTCAAAACACCCAAAGCCGGTATCGCCAAAATCATTCCGGCAATGCCTAGAATTTTTCCACCAATCAACAACGCAATAATCGCAGCCAGCGCGTTGATGCTTACTTTCGATCCTGTTATGCGCGGTGTAATAAAATTGCCTTCAAGGAATTGTACCGTTGAGAAAATGGCAATCACACCACCAGCATACCAGAGACTGTCTTTTGTTAGCAAGGCCATTAGCACCGGCAAGCTGGCGCCAATGAAAATTCCGACATAGGGAATAATAGTTAGCACGCCTGAAAGAATACCAAAGAATATAGCATGAGTAATGCCGAGTGCCATCAATCCGATTGTATTCAGTATGGCAATGATAAGCGTTACTAATAACAACCCGGATATGTAGCCTTGAATGACTTTCTCTACTTCTTTCTTCCAGGTAAATTCTTCGGCTGATGGCAGCATGCTTTCGAAGAATGCTTTGAATCGATCGCGATAAATAAGAAACAGAAAAACATAAATCGGAATTTGAACAAAGAACGATAAGAGGTTAGTCGTTGAGGCAAGGAGTGCTGTGGCGTACCCACTCAGGTTCGAAATACCTGATTTAAAAAACTGTGTGCGTTCTGCTTTGTTGAAACCAAAATATTTTCTCAGAATCGTATTAACGTTTTGTTCGAGCCCATCGAATTTGGTTTGGATGTCGGGGAGATCCGCCACCAGACTAGTGATTTGACTAACCACAAGCCAGACGAACAATACCAGGCATCCCAGCGTAACGATCAACATCAAAGTAACGGCCAATGACGATGGCATTTTGCGCTCCAGAAACTTCACTGCGGGCGACATTACGATGGCGAAGATGGCCGAAAAACAAATGGGGATAATAATTTCTTTCGCCAGTACACAGGCTGTGATGAGCAGACCAATAACAATAAGAAGCTTGAATGAGTAATCGAGTAAGTCGAACTTTTTCTTTTCTAATGACATGCCTCAAATTGTTAATTAATCCATTGCTTTCAAAATGATAACAGAAATCCGGTCACCGGTAACGGGCAACTGGTAACCGGCATCCAGCTACTCTCAACCTGTCGACTTATCTATTGCTTTCAAAATGGTAGCGCACGATTCTCGAATTTGTTCTTCCGTAATGGTAAGGGGAGGAGCGATGCGAAAACTATTGGGGTGCGATAAAAACCAGTAGCAGATCACGCCTTCTTCTTTCGCATGTTCTACGATGCGCGCCACAATATCAGCCGAATCAAAATCGATGGCGAACAACAAACCGAATCGCCTGATCTCTTTGATGGCTTTATGCTTTAACAAACTTTCAATCAGTTTACCTTTGGCCTCTGCCTTCTCCAATAATTTTTCTTCTTCAATCACTTCTAATGTTGCGAGTGCCGATGCACAACATACCGGATTGCCACCAAAGGTAGTGATGTGCCCAAGCATCGGATTATGTGTAAGCACTTTCATAATTTCTTTATCGGCTATAAAAGCACCGATCGGTAATCCACCACCAAAGGCTTTCGCGATGGTGAGAATATCCGGCACCACATCAAATTGTTCGAAGGCAAACAAGGTACCTGTTCGACCCATGCCACATTGTATCTCATCGAAAATAAGAAGAGCACCCACGTCTGTACAACATTTTCGTAATGCCTTCATATATTTTTTTGATGGAACGCGCACTCCCGCATCACCTTGAATTGTTTCGATAATGATACACGCTGTATTTGTAGTAATGTGTTTAAGATCTTCTTCTTTATTAAAATCGATAAACGTAACATCGGGTAAAAGCGGCCGGAAGGCTTGCTTCTTTATTTCGTTTCCAGAAACACTTAGCGAACCGTGCGTGCTTCCGTGATATGATTTTCTGCACGAAACAATTCCAGTTCTTCCCGTAAAGCGTTTTGCTAATTTCAATGCGCCCTCATTGGCTTCCGTACCTGAGTTTACGAAGTAACAACAGTTCAAACTTTTAGGAAGGAGAGAAGTAAGTTTTTTAGCAAGTTGATTTGGAGTTGATTGAATGTATTCCCCAAACACCATCACATGCAAATGTTTATCGAGTTGCTCTTTGATTGCCCGTATCACATGCGGATGACGATGGCCAATATTACTTACCCCTATACCCGAAATAAGATCCGTATATCGTTTTCCTTCAGTTGAATAAAGATAAATACCTTCCGCCCGCTCGATGGAAATAAGGTATGGAGAATCTGTAGTTTGTGCGAGGTTGTTAAGGAAGGTATCGTGATTGAAATCCATGGAGGAAAGGTAATTGATATTGGGTAATAATAAGCTTATGTCTTTTTCCATCAGAGTTACTTGCCTCAAGGACTCTGATGGTTCTACCTATCTTGGGCGTGAACCGGAAGTGAGATGATTAAAACAAGTGCAGTGGTAATAACAACAGCCTTTCGTTTGCAGAATGCAACGTTAGTATTCAATATTTTCAGAGCGTCAGTGTGTTGCCAAATGGCCATTAAAGAGAACTATTAGTGCCATTAAGTTACGTTATAAATTGATAAAATCTTAATTGAATGAGAACGATTGCTTTACAACAGCGGATGGGTTGATTGAATATTGACGCTAAGAAAGCAAAGTAGTGGATAGGTATTCGTGTGACGTTAATCAACACAAGAGAGGGGTGAATTTGGCAAATTAAATCTTTAACGACAACAGTAATATTGGTTACAGATAAAGGTATTGAAGCTAGTTAAGCTAGAATGCCTAAACTACGAGCCTAAAAACACAGATACGATTAAACCAAAAACAGTCGCGATAAAAAGTATCACAGCTTGTTTCATTCGTGAAGCGATTCGTGCGTTTGCAACTTCTCTGAAATCAATGTTTCTCATGGATGCCATACGTTGAGGGGTTTACTGGTTCAAAAGTCGGAATTCCCGAATTTGATTTCGGCAAAACTTAACTTCAAACCCTACATCGGTGACATAACATCGGTGATCTATCAAAACTCTGGCAGCAGTATTTATCAGTCGAATTACTTTTCGTAATTGGTTTTTTTAGAAGTGTTCACTAAGGTGATAAAATCCTTGATTATCTCATTCGGAACTGTAACTGATAGGTGGTATTGGTCTATTTTCCAGCCTGTTGTAGTTTTATGAAGAATGCCAGAGCCTCGGCAAATACCCATCCATGTGGTTAAAAGTTCCGAAAACCATGCAATTTGTCCGTCAGATGTTACATGTACATTTCGATTATACGGTTTGAAATCCCAGGCATTTCCACGGTCGAAATAAGGTTTAGCATACTTTAAAAACTCGCTTTTAGTCCAGCGTTCGGTATCTGCGGTACCAATGTAAATTCCATTCTCATCTATGCTTTCGAAGAAGACAGAAGCATTTGCGCTTGAAGCAGCTTGATGCCATTGGTTAAGAAAAGTATCGATAGTCGAGACGGATGTAGCGTTTTGAGCGTGAGCAAACGAACCCAAAAGCATCAGTAAAACCGTACAGCGCATCATATCAATGGAGCTTAATGGAAAAGAACGATCGTGTTAAATAATTACGCACTAGTAGGCATTATTCAATTTTAAGAAGTCCATAATTTCGAGGCGTACGTTTTCAAGCTTGGCTTCGTCATATGTTTCTGTAGCAATTGATTTGAAGAGTTCGCCAACCACAGATGTCTTAAGTCCTAGGTTTTCCGCATAGATAGTAGCTACCTCTAACTCAACATCTTCCACCACTTCATCTAAATAAATCATAACGATTAAATTGTAGAGCGCTTCCAGTTTTTCTACGGTATCATCAAATTGTAAAGTGGTTATGTCAACATTGGCCAACTTTAAATCCTTAGGGGTTAGATGAAGTTCAAATCCCCATTTCAACAGGCATCGCAGATAACGACTTTCAATTTTATCCTGCGCTAAAAAGAGCGCTAGAATATTAAAATAACTTTTCTTTACGGACGCGATATGCTGAGAATTTAATTTTGCTTTCATATGTAATGTCGTCTTACCGACTTCTAGGTGGTGTTGCAATGAGTAATTTCGAGAAAAATCGGTTTATGAAACCTAAAATCCTAATATTTATTATTGCCTTGATTGTTTCAGCGTGTATTGGCGTTGATTATTTACCCGATCCGGTGGGAATATTAAAAATAGATCAAGACCCAATTGCTTTAATGCCTGGTGACGAGACACAATTAACCGCTACCTATACTGTCATTAATGAGGTTATATCCGTTGATGTAAAGTGGTCAAGTTTAAATCCTGCTATTGCCTCAATATCTGATGCTGGTTTGGTAACAGCATTGGGAAATGGGCAAGCAAAACTTGTTGCCTCATACTTATCGGCCAGCGATACGTTGTTGGTAACTGTTGAAAGTGATTTAAATGCTGTGGCTTCTGTTGAAGTGACGACCGCCACCAAAACTCTTTTGAAAAATGAAATGGTGACGTTGACTGCTAAAGTCAAAAATGTTGTTGGAGATGAATTACTTGATCGCGCAGTGACGTGGTTTTCTGAAAACTCGAATATTCTTACTGTAAATGCCGATGGTAAAGTCACAGCAGTGATGGATGGTGTAGCCAGCATTCATGCAAAATCAGGGAACGTTAAAAGTAATGTTATCGACTTTGTTGTTGGAGAAGCACGTGTTGGAAACTTTCAACAGGCTGGTGGATACAATGCAGAAGGGAAGGCCACACTAAGCATTGTAAATGGTAAACTTTTACTCGAACTAAGTTCAGACTTTAAGGCCAGTTTTGCATTGGGCACTTTTATTTACTTATCGAACTCCACTAATGGTGCAAGTACCTTTAGCAATGGTTTAGAGCTTGGGGAGATTACAACCAACGGATCTAAGACATTTGACATCTCTTCCATCAGCCCGAATACTAAACTATTTGATTATCGGTATGTCATAATACTCTGTAAACCAGCGCGTATAACCTTTGGATTTGCCGATTTGAATTAACCTCCATGAAAATGAAAAGAGCCATCAGTTTAAGTTTTGTATTTCTTCTATTTCAGTCAATATCATTCGCTTCCGGCTGGCCTCAACCAAAAGGAAGTGGCTATTATAAACTCGGGCAGAACTGGATTCACTCGGATGGTTTTTATAATCCGGCAGGCAACGTTATTTCTATTCGAACAACAAGTTTGTTTACTACCAGTTTTTATGGCGAGTATGGAATTACGAAGCGCCTTACCGGAATTTTATACCTGCCGTTTTTCGTTCGCAATACCTTAAATAAAGAAGTCTACCAACCCAGCGGAAATACAATTTCGGGCGATGCATTAAACGCCTTTGGCGATACGGACATTTCATTTAAGTATGGCTTCATTACCAACAAACCAATTGTATTGAGTGGAACACTTTTGTTTGGATTGCCACTTGGTAAAACCGGAGGAGGCGAGAGTGGAATTTTGCAAACCGGGGATGGAGAATTTAATCAGATGGTTCGCGTGGATGGAAGCGGTTCGCTTCAATCAATTCCAATGTATGGTTCAATCTATGTTGGTTTCAATAACCGGACGAACGGATTTTCTGACGAATTTAGGTTCGGAGGAGAAGTGGGTTATACCTTCTTTAAAAAATTAACGACAATAGTTAAAGTAAATGTTGTGCAATCATTTTTTAATGGAAATAAAGCTGCTGCTGAAAATGGAATTTTCTCTAACAACACCGAATACGTTTCACCTCAATTGGAAATTGGATATGCCGTTACAGAACATTTGGGAATTTCGGCATCGGCAGGATTTGCTGCTAGCGGAAAAAACATTTTAGCGTCACCGAATTTTGGTTTTGGAATTTATTTGAAACGCTAGCGACAATATTTCTTTTTTATTTCTTCTGTGTTCATCATTCCTAAACGGGAGGCGGTCGTTAAATCAGCGCAAGCCGTTTCGAAATGTTGATTACCTATCTGAGCCGTTGCTCTAAGCATATAGGGCTTTCCATTTTTTGGTCTTAGAGAAATGGCAAGATCACAGTCTTCAATAGCATCATTAAAATGATAAAGGGCTATGTTGGTTTCTGCACGCGTTTCAAAAAACTCAAAATAAATTTCAGGAGTATCTTCTGGCTGAACCGAGAATTTAAACGAGGAACCATTTTTGTGCATGGCGCTTTGATGAATTAATGCTTTGCCTATCGATAGGTATTGTAGTGCTTCATGAGCATTGTGTATATCGTTCAAATAGATAAGACTCATCTCATACAGAAGTTCTAAATCGTTTGGATGCTCCTCATTAATTTTTTTTAACTCGGTTATAGCTTCTTCATAATTTTCTAGTGCATACTCGCATTGCGCAATCTTTAATGTAGTCTCCAAACCATTTGGCTCTTCATATTGCCGAAGCAAAAAGTAATCGGTTATGGCCGAAGAAAATTTTTGGGCATTATAATTTAGTTCTGCTCTTGCTCGGAGTTCACTTATTAAGCTATCTCGTGTATCGGCTATCCATGAATGGAGCAGACCTTTTTCTTTCAGTAAATCTATTTCCGAAAACGAGTCATTGACTTTGCCAGTTGTAAATAACGATTTAGCACGTTGCAGCCCATAGGTAATATCATTATAACGGTCAACGCTTTTTTGATTCTTAACATATTGGAAAGTCTGGACGATAATAAAGCAAAATCCCGCAAAGGCAACAAAGAGAAGTACGGTAAGTGCCTGTGTTCTGAAATACGCCTTGTCAATTTTATAATGCTGTTTTGGGTTGCGATAAGGATGTGTTGGAGCGCTGCTTTGATAGGTATTTCTAATTTCGGAAGATGGACTGGCAGTTTTAAACTGGCGATCGTAACGTGCGCGCTTATGGAAATCCGTTAATGTTTGATAGGCTTCATTGATGGATTTGAATTTCTCCTCGGCCTCGGCCTCGCCCGGATTTCTGTCAGGATGATAAACTTTCGCCCATTTTTTATAAGCCGATTTTATTTCAGCAACACTGGCTGTTGAGCGAACTTCCAATATGCTGTAATAATTCTTCACACAATAAGGTATTGTTTAGTGCACGCAATAAATATTCAAGATTCACAAAATTAATGTCATTTTGCTCGACTTCAATAAACGAAAAAGGTGCTCGTGAAAGCACCTTTTTCTTATAATTTTAATAGGGAATTACACTTTTGCTAATTCCTGAACGAGGTCAATGATCTTGTTAGAATATCCCCACTCGTTGTCATACCAAGATACTACTTTCACGAAATTATCGTTCAAAGCAATTCCTGCTTTTGCATCAAAAATAGAAGTACGCGCATCGCCTATGAAATCAGAGGATACAACGTCATCTTCAGTGTACCCCAAAATTCCTTTTAATTCACCTTCTGATGCTTCTTTCATTGCTGCTTTTATTTGTTCGTATGATGCAGGCTTTTCTAATCGCACTACTAAATCCACAACCGAAACATCAGACACCGGCACGCGGAATGACATACCTGTAAGTTTTCCTTTCAACTCCGGTAATACTAATCCTACTGCTTTGGCAGCGCCTGTTGAAGAAGGTATAATATTAGAGAAACCACCACGGCCACCTCTCCAGTCTTTTGCTGAAGGACCATCTACCGTTTTTTGCGTTGCTGTAACCGCGTGAACAGTGCTCATCAAACCTTCGACTATCCCGAACTTATCATTCAATACCTTAGCAATAGGAGCAAGGCAGTTTGTTGTGCACGATGCATTCGAAACTATGGTATGCGCAGATGTTAATTTTTTATGATTTACGCCCATTACAAACGTTGGCGTGTCATCTTTTGCTGGTGCAGAGAAAACAACTTTCTTAGCGCCTGCTGCAATGTGCTTCTGTCCATCCGCTTGTGTGAGGAATAATCCAGTTGATTCAATAATAATTTCAGCACCTACTTCCGACCAATTTAAATTGGCAGGGTCTTTTTCAGCCGTGACACGAATTTTCTTTCCGTTAACGATTAGGTGACCGTCTTTTACTTCGACAGTACCATCAAATTTTCCATGAGTCGAATCATACTTCAGCATATACGCCATGTAGTCTGGTTCTACTAGATCGTTGATACCAACAATCTCAATGTCTTTTCGATTGATGGCTGCTCTAAAAGCCAGGCGACCGATGCGGCCGAATCCGTTGATTCCTACTTTTGTCATTTTTCTATTTGGTTTAAATTTCGAGAAGCCAAAAATAAACGACCTGAACACCAAAACCAATGAAATAAAATATGGTTTACAAAAAATTTTATCGCACAGGTTTGCAAATCAAGAGTGCGGGTCTATCTTTGCAGCCTCTTTTGAAGGAATTGCAAAAGATCACACGTCACACACGCCCATTACCATACAACATGGTCCGTTCGTCTAGGGGTTAGGACACCAGATTTTCATTCTGGTAACACGGGTTCGATTCCCGTACGGACTACAATAACAAAAACACCGAAACCTCACATCCATTGTGAGGTTTTTTGTTTTAATGCCACTCTATAACATTCAAGCTTTTGTAAAACTCTGTTGAACTATTCGGTAAGTAACTTTTACTTACAAAAATTAGTTGATTGATGCAACAAATTTTCGATTGACTTTCCTGCTGCTTCTTTGTGTCTTGCAATTGACAGAATAAGATTTTTATTAATAGCAAGGTTACCTGGAGGCATGTGCTTATGCATACTGCTTTAATTTCGACTAGACATTATTACGGACTGCGGAACTAATTCCCTTTCGAAGTATGAAAACTGCTTCGCGTCAACCGCTTCATAAATCGCGCAATAGTTAATACGTTGATAGTATTTTTTAACGACAAGCTTTAGTGATGGATTAATTTTTGCGCAGACAATTGTTCCAAGTTCCAACATTATATACTATATCATGTACAGCTAGCCCGGTTCATAGGTTTGAATTGTATTGGTAAGTAAGATAAAAGGCACCACCTTGCGGATGATGCCTTTATAAAACAAGTCATCTAACGTATTCCTTTAGTGACTTGAATTTCTAACAGATACTAAGCCAACCTAGTATATTATTAAATTTGTGTTGGGTAAAAGGCTTTTACGTGAAGCCGTGATACTCTCAAATTTCGTCTGTAAAACTTTCTCAAAAACAATCTTTTCACTCACATACACTTCAGCTTCAATCAATTTATATAATTACTACAATTATGGCAACTTATAATCTATGATACCTTACACATCAAAATACGAATGTTACATAATTCACTGATAATAGGTGCCCGCATGAATCGAATGAAGAATAGTTGGTATTATTGTGTTTAGAGATGTTACATTTTTTGTAAAGAATAACGTACCCATTGCCATTGCCATTGGCATTTGATTTCGACTAACTCTTATAACTCTTAAATTAAAGTAGCAGATACAATAATAAAGAGACAACTAACCAAAACGAAAATCTGCCCACTGCACATGAAGTTATATATTAAATATATGGTTAGCCTTCGCTGCAAAATGATGGTAAAAAAAGAGTTGAAAAAACTTGGACTACAATACGTGGTGGTTGACTTGGGCCAGATTGAAATTCTGGAGGATCTAACGGAGCTACAACGCATACAGTTAAAGAAGAATCTTCTTCTTTCAGGACTTGAACTACTGGATGACAAAAAAAGTATTCTAATAGAAAAAATAAAGAATGTGATCATCGAAATGGTTCATTACTTGGACGAACTACCAAACGTAAATTACTCTCATTACCTTAGTGAAAAACTGAATTACGACTATACCTATCTATCCAACATTTTTTCAGAAGTAAAAGGCATCACAATTCAGCAGTACATTATTATTCACAAAATTGAAAGAGTAAAAGAATATCTCTTGTATGACGAACTCAACCTTTCGGAAATTGCCTACAAACTCCATTACAGTAGCGTTGCCCACTTATCCAACCAGTTTAAAAAAGTTACCGGCCTTTCCCCTTCCTTTTACAAAAAGTTAAAACAAAAACGTAAAGGAAATCTTGAAAACATGTGATTTATAAAAAATTCTTGCGTAAGAGTTTAACGTTATGCGATACAAAGAATTTATTGATCTCCTTGTAGGAAACATATACGTTACCTGCAAGGCTATGACGAGAAAACCGTATAAACATACAGAAAAAAAATGGACGAAATATTAAGACTAACATTGCCAATTTATTTTATAATTTACTTCGGACTTGCTTTCGTTTTGAAAAGCATAATTGTGGCAAGACGAATTGGGAAAAATCCACTTGTTTTACCAAAAGACGACAGTGCATTTGGACTAATTGGACTTTATTTCAAGTTGACATTTATTGCAATGTCTATTTACGTTTTAGCATTTGCTTTCTTTCCAAATTGGCACCATAAGGCTAGTCAGCAACTCGGATACTTCGTTTAACATTGCTAACCTCCTTACAGCATTTGGAACAACTCAATGTTCGATCCTTCATTGATTTGTGAGACCTCTGTAGCGCTTACGGCTCGTTACTATCAACTACTACTATCTCGGCTGACTTCTGTACGTCTAGTAAGCAAAACTAGATACAGACCTCCCCGGGTAATGGCATATTCTTTCCTCCGATCCCTG